>DLYC01000059.1:2507-4653 GCA_003447895.1 Lachnospiraceae bacterium
TCACCTCTGTGAGGCGGCAATTCTCATCTCTGTGAAAGGAGCCACGCCATGATGTGCATGGCCTGCTGGAATTTGCCCGCGGCGATCAGCTGCTCGATTTCCCCGGCGGAGTAGAGCCTTACGCGAAGAAATTCTGTGCTGTCGGTGTGCTGATCCTTGGTGCGCCGGCAATTTCCCGCCCTGAAAATATAGGCATAATTGTCAGCGATCGTCGCCGCGGAGGGCACCGTGATCAGGTGCTCCCACTCGTCGGAGGTGTAGCCGGTCTCCTCCTCGAGCTCGCGCTTCGCGGCCTCGAGCGCGTCCTCCCTGTCTGCCTGCGTTTCCTGTTTGGTGACGTACTCCGTCGCGCCCCCGGACTCGATCCCGCCGGCGACAAACTCGGTCGTCACCTCGCCGATGCCGTGCCGGAACTGGCGGACGCAGATAAACTTACCCTCCTCGTCGGAAGCCACGATGACGACGTAATTGCGGCGGCTGAAGTTATAGTAGGGATAGAAGGTCGAGCCGTCCGGAAAACGATACTCCAGGCGGCGAAAGTCGATCCATTTGTCCTGTATGATGTGCTCGACGCGGACCTGCTCCCACATGAGGTCTGCGTCCTGTTCTGTAAGATCCAATTCTCTTTTGTCCTGATTGTCCATTTGTAGTCCTCGCTGCGGCCCACTCTGCGGGCCCTGAATTGCGGTCGGAAGGCTGCCGCTTCGGCGGGCACCGGGTCCGAAAGAGACTCTGCTCCGTGGCGCCCGGCCGGCGGTCGTCCCCCGCGTGTAATTGTTCGCACAAAGCATCATACCACAATTTGACCGCAGAGGGGAAAGGCTGATACTATAAGAGGAAGACTTTGTGAAGCGGAGGAAGCTGTGGCCCCGATGAATTATACTTCTGTTCTGTATTATGCCTTTCTGGCAGCGCTGATCCTTTTGTATTATATCGTGCCGGACAGAGCCAAATGGCCGGTGCTCCTTGCGGGAAGCCTTGTCTTCTACAGACTCCTCGTGGGAAATACCCTCATGTTTGCCGCCTTTTTGCTCATGATCGCGGCCAGCTACGGATTTGGCCTCTTGATCGAGCGAAGCTCGGCCAAAAGATCGCCCGCGGCTGAAGGATCGCCCGTGTCCAAAGGAGCGCACGTCGCCAAAGGATCGCCCGCGTCCAAAGGCCTGCTCGCGGCAGGGATCCTTGTGACCGCCGCGCCTCTCATCGCCTTTAAGGTCTCGGAGTTTGGCTCCGCGCATTTTGCAAATGTGGCGGCGCATGTGCCGGCCCCGTTTTCCTCGGGAAAAAGCCTGCTTCTTCCGATCGGCGCGTCCTTTTTTACCCTTCAGATGATCGCCTATCTGGTCGATATTTACAGGGGGAAGATCTCCGCGCAGAGAAATCCCCTCAGGTACGCTCTCTTTATTTCCTTTTTCCCGCAGATCATACAGGGGCCGATCCCGCGCTATGAACAGTTGGGAGAACAGCTCTTTACCCCGCATAAGTTTGACTCCCGAAATCTCGTCAGGGGATTTCATCTGATCCTGTGGGGATTTTTCCTCAAGTTTATGATCGCCGACAAAGCCGGCGTCGTGGTGGACACCGTGTTTGGAAATGCGAAAATGTACAAGGGGGTCTATGTTTTGGTGGCGGGCGCTCTGTACAGTATTCAGCTCTATGCGGACTTTCAGTCCTGTACGACCTTATCCCGCGGCGCGGCCAAATGCATGGGGATCGATGTGATCAACAATTTCGACCATCCCTATCTGGCGACGTCCATCAAGGACTTCTGGAGGCGATGGCACATCTCTCTGAGCACCTGGCTCAGGGACTACGTCTATATACCGGCGGGCGGGAGCCGCAGGGGGACCTTCCGCAAGTATCTGAACCTGGTGCTCACGTTCGCGGTGAGCGGAATCTGGCACGGAGGCTCCTTCAAATTCCTGTTTTGGGGACTTTTGCACGCTTTCTACCAGATTACCGGCGATTTCACAATGAAGGCGCGGGACCGCGTCTATGAACTTCTCAGGATCGACCGGGATTCCTATCTGAGGCACATTTTCAAGTCGGCCGGGACGTTCTTTCTGGCCATGACCGCGTGGATCATCTTCCGCGCGGGAAGCCTTCGCACGGCCCTTCAGATGATCCTGAGCATGTTCACGGTGCG
>DLYC01000079.1 GCA_003447895.1 Lachnospiraceae bacterium
GGCGGGCGTCATCCGGTACAGGATGCCCCGGATCTCCCCGTCCGACTCCCTGCACTCGCAGGCCAGCATTCCCTGTCCCACGGCCGGGATCATCTCCTCCGGCGAAAGAACGCGGACGTCAAATCCGCTGAGGTCCGCGCCGATCCTGTCAAGGCCCGCCTTGGCCAGCACGATCCCGTCAAACTCTCCCTGCCGCAGCTTCTCAAGTCTTGTCGTGATGTTTCCGCGGACGCTCCTGTACTCGCCGTGAAGCCCGGTCTCTCTGACCAGAAGCTCATCCAGCTGCCGGATCCTCCGGGGGCTCCCTGTCCCGATCACGGGTCCTCTGTCAAAGCCCGCGTCCGTCCCCCTTCGCATGATCAGACAGTCCCTGGGGTCCGCCGCGTCCGGAACGCCCGCGATGACCAGCCCGGGGGCCGTCTCGTAAGGGAGGTCCTTGACGCAGTGCACGGCAATATCGGCCTCCCCGGACAGAAGCGCCTTTTCCACATCTCTCACAAAGGGGCCATTGCCGCCAAGCTCCGTCACGGAGCTCTTCCGGTCCCTGTCCCCTCTTGTGGACACTGTCAAAATATCGACTTCATAGCCAAGGTCCGCCAAAAGCCCGGCTACCAGCTCATTCTGCGCCATGGCCAGGCGGCTTCCCCTGCCTGCAATACAAATCTTTCTCATTCTCTCTTTTCACCGATCGCTTGTCTGATCCGACTGCTCCTGTCCGTCTCCGGATGCGGCGCCTATGATTGCGCAGGTCTCCTCTTCCGTCAGGCCGTTTCCGCTGCCGATCAGGGCCGCGAGAAGTTTCCGATAACAGTCCGCCCGCCTCCTCTGCTCCGGTATGCGCTTTGCGACTTCGCCCCGAAGGCGCCCCATCCTCGCCAGGATCTCCTCGATTTCCGGCGGAAGGATCTGCTCGATCTCCCTGCGAAGCTGCATCGCGTAGGCCGGGCTCTTCCCCGATGTGGAGATGGCGACCGTCAGGTCCCCTCTCTTGATAATACTGGGAAAAATATAGTCGCAGGAGGCCTGATCGTCCACCGCGTTGACCGGAATCCCCCGCCTTCGGCACTCGGAAGCGACCGCCCTGTCCACTTCCCGGATCCCCGTCGCCGCCACGACAAAGTCACCCAGCGAGAGGTCTTCCTCGCGGAACGCTCTGCGAAGGACCTTCACGTCGCTGATCTCTGTTTCCGGCGCGACCACGATAATGGCGTCTGTGAACTGCTTCAGCCGGCTCACCTTCTCCGCGGCGATCTTTCCGCCTCCGATGACAAGAAAGGTCCTGCCCGTTATGTCATAATAAAACGGAAAGTATCCCATAGGCTCCTCCCCCAACAAGTCCTTTGCGACAAAAAAACCACCCCGCAAAGGGTGGTTTTTCTCAGTGGGCGCGATCCCCTGCGCAGTCCGCGATTACCAGGCCCAAAGCTCAGAAATGCATGTATCCATATACTTGCTTCCGGGTCTTACATTGTCGATGAAGACATAGAAGGAACCATCGCTTACAATTCCCGGCAGTTCAATTTCCTCATAATAACCGTATCTGGGATTGAGGAGTACACGGTAGTAAACATCCCCTGAACCGACAATGATGGAATTGGGTGCCGAATTTTTCCAGAACAGATCCTCCGATTTCTGATGTCCGCTGATAATTCCGATCCCGTGGAAAACGGTTCCTCTGGGAACACTGATCCTGAGGTACTCTCCGATGCCGTAGCCGGAAACTCCCTCTGACCAGACTGTACTCACATCACCGTCGAGCACCTTGCTGGGGCTGTGGTCATAGCCCTTTTCCTTGAGCGTGGAAGACGCGCTGATGGAGACACTTGCCTTTCCGAGGGATCCAAGATCCGCGAAATTGATCGTGTTGACCTCCTGCCCCGAATTCTCGATCTCCTGCTCCATTGCCTCTTCGGTCTCATCCTTGGCCTCAACCTTGACGGCACTGTCGGGAAGCGTCATTCCGTCGCCGAGCGCTGACTGGGTTCCATTGTTGATTACTTCCAGTTCCTTCCCCGAGTAGGCGGCCACATAGCCTTCCTGCTCTGTGCGGGCCTGTCCGAATTCATCCAGCTCGCCGGCAGTATCTTCGATCTCTGCGGCCGCTGCTACAGTAGCGCCTGCCGCTGCCGCGTCCTCTGCGGGTGCCTCTGCCTCCTGTGCCGCTGCATCCGCTGCCGGTGCCTCAGCTTCCTGTGCCGCTGCATCCGCTGCAGGGGCTTCAGCTTCCTGTGCCGCTGCATCCGCTGCAGGGGCTTCTGCCTCCTGCGCCGCCGCGTCCTCTGCGGGTGCCTCTGCTTCCTGTGCTGCCGCATCCTCCGCGGGTGCCTCTGCCTTGGTCTCACTTGCCGGCGCTGCCGATCCGGACGTCTGTCCGCACGCGGTTACGAGCATTGCTCCCATAAGAAGCATCACTATTGCCTTTTTCATACTACTCCTCCTTACTGTAATGCCCATGCACTCTCTTTCTATGTGGACCCCGGTCCACTACAACAATCATAATACAGATCTCTGAAATCCGCTATAGAGTCCTGCCTGTCTCCGCCGGTTTCTTCGGGCATTTTCGCTCTTTTGCCCTTTTCGGACCAGTCTTCCCGGCAGGTCCGCTCTCCGGTCCTTTTTCGTCCGCGCCGCCCCCGGCGTGTCCGTGCTCCTTACGGTCTTACGGAAAACGCGCGCTCCTTAAAGATCACGGGGCGAAGCCGCACCGCCGCTCCCGCTGCCAGAACGCACAGGACAAAGTCAGGGATCACCGTGCTGAGAAACCAGACGGAGATCAGTTCATAGAGGCCGATCCCGATGTCCCTGGAGACGACGAAGTTGAACATCAGGTAGTAGTAGACAAGGCCGCACAGATAGTAGGCCATCTCTCCCCAGAAGGCGGCGAACACGAGCTTGAAGAATCCGTTTCCGGGCATCGTCTCGGCAATTTTTCCCGCCACAAAAGCTGCCGCCGCAAATCCGATGAGAAATCCGAATGTCGGCTTCATCAGATACATAAGGCCCCCTCCGTGCGCGAAGACAGGCACACCGGCGAGGCCGATCATGAGATAGCAGCCGACGGCGGCAAGGCCCCGCGAAGAGCCCAGAAGAAAGCCCGCAAGAAGCGCGAAGAAAAACTGCAGGGAGAAAGTCACTTCAAACACCCCCAGGGGGATCATGATCTTGATGAACGCCCCGACCGCCATAAGGCTCGCGAACATCCCGCAGTACACAATATCCGTTGTTTTAATGCCGCGTCCCGCAGCTCTGTCTTTTCCCATAAATCGATTTCTTCTCCTTCAGAGGTAACTGAGAAAGATCATAACTTCCCGCCGCCTGCGGAGGCGGGGATACCCTTGCATTATAACATTCCGGCCGGCGGTTGTCTTTTGCACAGGCAACATAGCGCGCCGCCCGGCGGCGCTTGCATAATCACTGTCTTTGGCTAAAATAGAGAGAAAAGGGGCTCATCCGCCCTTGAGCAAGCTAATGAGAGGAACATATGACGATGACAGATCATGCGAAAATCCCTGAAAATACCGTCCGGATCATCGAACTGAAGGAATCCGTTCTTGAAGACAACAACCGGGATGCCGAAGCCCTGCGCAGGCAGCTCCGGTCACAGAAGACATGCCTTCTCAACCTGATGTCGGGTCCCGGGAGCGGAAAGACCACGACGCTCCTTGCGCTTGACAAGTACCTGCGCGGCAGGATCCGCTGGGGCGTCATGGAGGCCGATATCGACTCTGACGTGGACGCGCGCACTGTTTTGGCAGCGGGGATTCCCGCGGTGCAGCTTCACACGGGCGGCATGTGCCATCTCGACGCGGACATGACAAGGCAGGGCCTTCAGGCCTTATTCGGGAGCACGCCCCGGCATCTGGACCTGGTGGTCCTCGAGAACATCGGAAACCTGGTCTGCCCGGCGGAATTTGACACCGGCGCCGCCGTGAAGATGACCATTCTCAGTGTCCCCGAGGGCGACGACAAGCCGGCCAAATATCCGCTCATGTATGAGGAGTGCGACATCCTGGTCGTCAACAAGATCGACGCGCTCCCGGTCTTTGACTTCGACAAGGAGCGGGCGGAGCGCTATGCCAGGGCCAGAAATCCCCGGATCAGGATCTTCTATATTTCCGCAAAGACTGGGGAAGGCGTGGAGGCGCTGGCAGAAGAGATCCTCGCGAGAGTAAATGCGTGGAATGCACAGGACTCACGCACAGCGTTTCAGGATGGAGGAAAGAATGGGAACAGTTAAGACGATCCGAATTGAAGAAAGCGTATTTGCCGACAATGACGCGTCCGCGGAGGCCGTCCGCGCGCTTCTTGCGGCTCATGGGACCACTATGCTCAATGTCATGTCCTCCCCGGGAAGCGGCAAGACGACCCTTCTCACCGCGCTGATCGGAAGGCTCAAAGATGAATTTTCGATCCGCGTCATGGACGTCGATATCGAGTCCACCCTGGATGCGCAGCGCGTGGCGGATGCGACGGGCGTGGAGGCCCTCCAGATCCACAACGGAGGCCTGTGCCACATCGACGCGGATATGGTGACCCGGGCCCTGGACCACTATCCGCCTGAGGCGCTCTCTCAGACGGACCTTCTGATCCTTGAGAACATCGGAAATCTCGTCTGCCCCGCCGAATTTGACACCGGCGCGCACCGGAATGTCATGATCCTGAGCGTTCCCGAGGGCGACGACAAGCCCCTCAAGTACCCCCTCATGTTCAGTGTGAGCGACCTCGTCGTCATCAACAAGATCGACACGATGGATTTCTTCGACTTCGATATGGAAGCTGCCAAAGCCCGGATCCTGCGGCTCAATCCGGACGCCGTGATCCTGCCGGTCAGCGCAAGGACCGGCGAGGGAATGGACGCCGTCTGTGACTGGGTCCGCTCTGTCGTCCGCGAGGTCTCCGGAAACTGATCTTTCCCGCGCGGCGCCGGCCACTTCTCTATTGACGCGGCGCCGGCCCCTCTTTATCGCAGCGGCATCGAATCCGCGTAGGTCCTTACTTTTCCGTTCGTCGCCGAGATGAACAGGTAATTGGGCACATCCCCGTCATAGGTGAGCCTGCAGTCGTAGCTCGAGGCCATCTTCCGCATGTACAGCGCTTCGACGAGATCGTCGTATTCGTCTTTTCGCGCGGCCGCCGCGGCGGGGATCCTGACCTGGTTGTCGGCCGTGCCGCTTCCCCCGAATCTCTCCGGGATCACATTTGCCATGCAGTAATTTCCGTCCTCCGCATCCTTGCGGATCCGGTATTTCCACTGCAAGTCTTCTTCCCATGGCGATGCCGCGTCCGAATAGTAGGCGCAGCTGACCACATACTCGCCGATCACGGTGAAGGAGAGGCCGTGTTCCTCCTCCCAGTCGCTCTCGCCAAGAAGGAGATAAGCGGGCGGCGCGTCTTCCGTATCAGGCTTTAAGACCGCCATCTTGATCGGCTCAAAGTGCGGGAGCACCTTCTCCGGCAGCATATTCTCCTCTGCCAGTTCCTCCGGGCAGTATTCGATCAGGTTCCCGCTCAGCTCTCCTACAAGATGCTCCCCCATGTACTCGAAAGCGGCCGCGCAGCGGTCCGCGTACTCGTCGGATACCCCAGGCTCCATGAGGAGCTCCGCCTCTTTGGCAAAATATTGTGAGCGGACCTTTCGCCCCGTCGCCTCCAGCTTCTCCTCGTCAAAACCAGGCTCGGTAAATTCGCGGTATCGCAGGTCCAGGACCTCACAGAGCCTGTGGAAATTTCCCAGTGTAAACGGCGCGCAGTAATAGCGCGGCACATCATAGCCGCTGCAGACGACTTTGTAGTAATCCGCGAAGTATTGGTGCCTTCTGTGATTGTAAGGCCCAAACTCTTCCAGGTTCCAGGTCTCATAGTAAAAGTCCATAAATTTGTGCGCCTCCGGTCTGATATCCTCCCTCGAGAGCACATAGTCCATATTCTGCAAAACGGCGGAGGGCGTCAGCCTCTCATTTCGGACCGCCTCAAGATCCTCCCTTCTCATGATGCTCAGAAACTCTTCGCTCACAAGGTTCCTGGCGATCAGCCATCCCAGAAAGCAGGCGATCGGCATGCCGGCACAGTCATAGATCCTGTCTGACTCTTCGTCCGTCAGATTCCGCAGATAATCGTCCAGCGCCTGCCGTCCTTCCGCTGTGCCGGTGTCAATATTTTGGCCGTGAAGGCGCAGGTCCTCGATTGCCGCTTCTTCAAATGCCCATTCCGCCTTATCCGAGCGAAATTCCGGGAGTCTGACCTTCTGCGGCCTCTCATTTCTCCTGCCGATTCCGCCGTGATCCGGAAGGAGCAGGATCAGGCCGCCCAGAAGGATCGCGACGATTACGGCGAGCCACCCGGCTTCCGGGATGTCCAGGGAAAACCACACGACTCCCATCCACAGGAACACCGCCGGGATCTTCATGAGGAAGGGCCGCAGGATCGGCGCTCTTACCCCCTTTATGACCCTGTACAGGCTAAAGACCGTAAGCCCCAGTAGCACGACCGCGCAGACTGTCTCCGACACGACCATCAGCATCGGAACTCCCGGTTCGGGGTCCCCCGCGTAAATGCTGATCCCTATGATCCCGAATATGATCAAAAACAGTTCCGAGGCCGCGCACAGGGCCAGAAAGCAGCAGCGAAGAATTTTCATTTTCTCTCCTTTTCGGTTCTCAATTTGTATACAAACGATCGGAATTGTCAATTGGCGAATAAATTTCGTTGCGGTAAAATAGGAAAGACCGCTTTATACAAACTATTGTGCAACGACAAACGATTTACTGCAAGAAGTTCGCGAGTTCTCCCCGCGTGTCTTCGCGCAGAGCGCTTCAGCGTGGAGGGTAAAACTAAAGATGAAAGAAAAGACAGGACTGGTCCTGGAAGGCGGAGCCATGCGCGGTATGTTCACCGCCGGCGTCCTCGATGTGATGATGGAAAACGGTATTCAGCTGGACGGCGCCATGGGTGTTTCCGCCGGCGCCGTGTTTGGCTGCAATTACAAATCCCGCCAGATCGGCCGCTCTCTCAGGTACAATATGCGTTTCTGCAGAGATCCCCGCTACTGCAGCCTCGAGTCCCTCGTTAAGACAGGAAATCTCTACGGCGTCGATTTCTGCTACAACGAGATCCCCAACAAGCTGGACCCCTTCGACGTGAAGACCTACCGGGAAAACCCGATGCCCTTCTACGCCGTCTGCACGAACGTGGAGACAGGGAAGGCGATCCACAAGCGCCTCGACAACGGCGACAGCAAAGATATGACCTATTTTCAGGCCTCCGCGTCGATGCCGGTCGTCTCACAGATCGTGGAGACAGACGGCTACAAGCTCCTGGACGGCGGCATCACGGACAGCATCCCGCTTCTTGCCATGGAGCGCCGTGGCTACCCCAGAAATGTGGTCGTCCTCACACAGCCCCCGGGCTATGTCAAGGAAAAGAGCGGCATTCTGCCGCTCGTGCATGTCACCATGCGGAAGTACCCGAACCTCATCAAGGCCATGGACGTGCGTCACATCCGCTACAACCGGCAGACCGCCTATGTGCGGGAGCAGGAACTTGCCGGAAAGGCCTTTGTCATAAGGCCGCCCTATGCACTCGGGATCAGCCGCACGGAGGATGACCCCGCAGAGCTCCGCAGGGTCTACGACATCGGACGCGCCGGGATGGAGAAGGCGCTTCCCGCTTTGAAGGAATTTCTGGCACAGGAATGAACTGTAAAAAAACTGCCTCGCCGGTTCGCGGCGGGGCAGTTTTTGATTTCAATTCTATTCTTTTTCAGTTCACTTCCCGGAAATCCGCGGTCTCGGTCCCGGTCTCGGTTTCAGTCTCCTCTTCCGCCTCCGGTTTCTTCGCTTTCTTCGCCTTTCCGCCGCCCTTCTTGATCTCCTTCCAGTCGGTCAGCCAGTCCTCCCCCTCTGAATTCTTCATAAATTCAAAGGATTCGATATTGAGGAACCTGCGGATTGCGAAGATCACGGCGATGGCGCACACAGTCAGCAGGTTTTCCATCGCGTTGCCGCCCTCGAGGACCATGTGCCTTGAAAGTGCGAACAGAAGCACCTCGACGACACTGCCCGGCGTATGCTTGATCAGCATCTTGATGAACTCGATGCCGATGACAAGGTCCAGGGCATTTTCCAAAAAGTGCCGGTATTCCTCCGTGCCGGTCTGCAGCGATGCCAGAAGGGGCAGTTCCCTGATCAGCGGATAGACACTGACAATGAATCCCAGCGCTACGATGACCGCTATGCCGATCTCGAAGACATCCATCAGGTGTTCCAAATGCGCGGTAATGGAATGGATCAGGTCTCCGCCTTCATGGTGCTCGCTGTTTTCGTGGTTTTCTGCCTGTTCTGCAGCCTTTTCTTTCTCTGACATTTTCAGTATCCCCCGTGTCTTGTTTTTTCCCCTAAGCTATATTTTACTATACTTTCCTTTCCTCTTGGAGATTTTGTGCAAAAACATCTGTCAAAATATGAAAGAATTCTTTCAGTTTCATACGCCGCGGGGACCGATTCCTTCGCTTGTCTTATGCCGCTCCCGAGTGCGTCGTGTTATACTGTATCTGTTAAGACAACGGACACATTCAATACACGGGGGACGATCATGGATTCCAATAACAGCAGTTTCAGGGACCAGCTGGAAGCGGCCGCATTTAAGATCCGGACAGGGTTTGTGCAGCTCATCAGACTTTTGACCTACGGGCTCCTTTGCGGCACGCTGGTGGGCGCCGTCGCGAGCGTCTTCGCGCTGGGGATCGACGCGGCGACCACGTTTCGGGGAGAGCATCCCTGGGTCATCTTCCTGATGCCTTTGGGCGCGGCCGCCATCATTTTCTTCTATCAGAAATTCGACCGAAGCGAGGGCACGGACACGGTCCTTCTGGCTGTCACAAGGAGCGAGAGCGTCCCCGGGACCATGGCGCCCCTCATCTTCTGCGCCACCATCACCTCCCACTTTCTAGGCGCGTCCGTGGGCCGCGAGGGCGCCGCGCTTCAGATCGGCGGGTGCATGGGCGATGAGCTCGGAAAGCGCCTTCACTTTCAGGACAGCGCCAGGCGCATCATGGTCATGGCCGGTATGAGCGCCGCTTTCTCCGCGCTCTTCGGAACGCCTCTTGCGGCGACCGTCATCGCCATGGAGATCAGCCATGTAGGCCTTCTTCAGTACGACGCGCTTGTTCCTTGCGTCATCGCGGCGCTTCCCGCCTACTATATTTCCGGCATGTTCGGCGTGGAGAAGCACCCCTGGGGCCTCTCGACCGTCGCGCCCTTTACGCTCCGCCTGTCCGTCTCCACCTTCGTGCTGGCCCTTCTGTGCGCTGTCGTGAGCGTCGTCTTCGTGATCGCGCTCGGGCGCATTCCCTCGCTCGCGAGAAAGATTCCGGCCCATCCGATCCTTCGCGGCGCCATCGTCGCCGTGATCCTTCTCGCCATGACGCTCCTCTCCGGCGGCCAGTTTTACAACGGGGCCGGCGGCCACGTCATCACGGAATGCCTGCAGGGAGGGAAAGTTCCGGTCTGGGCTTTCCTTGTCAAAATCCTGTTCACCGCCGTTTCCGTCGCCGCGGGCTTTAAGGGAGGCGAGATCGTGCCCTCCCTCTTCATCGGCGCCACCTTCGGCTCCGTCGTGGGACCGCTCCTGGGCCTTCCCGGCGGCCTCGCCGCGGCCATCGGCATGGGCTGCCTCTTCTGCTGCGTCACCAACTGCCCGCTCGGGACCCTTCTGATCTCCTTCGAGATGTTCGGATTTGAGGGATGGCCCTATTACCTGCTCGCCATCGCGATCGCCTATACGGTCTCCGGAAACTACGGCCTCTATCATCACCAGAAGATCCGGTACGGCAAGTTCAGGATCGGCCGGGAGGACGCCAACGCGCATCACTAAACGGGATACAGAAACAAAAGAAAGTGCCGGTCACCACTTCCTTTCCGCAAACGACAGTTTACGGAAGGGAAATGGTGACCGGCACCTTTTCTTACGGCAATCTGAAATTCAAGTACTCGCCCTTGGCGATGAGATGGTCCTGTTCATCGCGGATCCGAAAATCCGTCCATACAAGAGTGCCTCCCGCCTTCACCACCTCCGCCCGGCAGATGAGCATTCCCTCCGGGACCTTACCGCGGAGCATATCGATGCTCCCGCTCACCGTGCAGGTCCCAGTTCCCAGGCTCGCCACGGCGTAGGAGGTCGTGATATCCGCGAGTGTACTGAGCGCACCGCCCTGAACGGTCCCGTTGGGATTCCCGTGCCGGGCCTCGTCCAGCTTCATCGAGGAGACGGCCGCCCCTTTCTCAAGGCGTGTCAGTTCTATGTTCAGAAATTCTGCAACAGGCATCTCCTTCATGTGCTCAGCAAGAGAAACGCCCATCTCCTTGTCAATTCCTACGATCTCGAGCATCCCGCTTATGCCAGCTCCTCCGCCAGCTTCTCAAGCGCCGCCTCGCTCTCCGCGTTCAGCGCGGACTTGATCGTCACGGTCGTCTCCGCGAAGGTGAGGTTCTTGGACTTCTCAAACATCGCCTTCATGTTCTTGGCCGCGACAGGCGCCCAGGTTCCGTTCTCGATGAACGCGACCTTGCGGTTCTGGAACTCGCGCTCTGTCAGGTTCTCGATAAAGGTGTGCATGAACGGGAAGATTCCGTTGTTGTAAGTCGTGGTCGCAAGGACCAGTCTGTCATAGCGGAATGCGTCCTCAACGACCTCGGGCATATCATCCCTTGCCAGATCGCTGATCGCGACCTTGACGCCCTTCGCGCGAAGGAGCTCCGCGAGCTTCTCCGCGGCCTCCTTGGTGTGACCGTAAACGGAAGTATAGGCGATGCAGACGCCGGGCTCTTCAGGGGTGTAGGAAGCCCACTTGGTGTACAGGTCGATGTAGTAGCCGAGGTTCTCGCTCAGTACGGGACCGTGCAGAGGGCAGATGACTTCAATATCGAGACCCGCCGCCGCTTTGAGGACCTTGGTGGTCTGAAGGCCGTACTTGCCCACGATGCCAAAATAGTACCGGCGCGCTTCACAGGCCCATCCCTCGGGATCTTCCACGTCGTTGGCGCCGAACTTTCCGAATCCGTCAGCCGTGAACAGGACCTTGTCCTTGCTGTCGTAGGTCATCATGACTTCCGGCCAGTGCACCATGGGTGCAAAGACAAACTTCAGGACATGGCTTCCCAGAACCAGCTCTTCGCCGTTCTTTACGACCTGCTTCTTCATGGAATCGTTCTTTCCGTAGAACTGCTCCATAAAGGTAAAGGTCTTGGCATTTCCGACAACGACCGTGTCGGGATAGACCTTCAGAAGAGCCGTGATATTGGCCGAGTGGTCGGGCTCCATGTGCTGCACGATCAGATAATCCGGCTTTCTGTCGCCTAAAACGGCCGCCAGGTTGGCCAGCCACTCCTCGCCGAAGTTCCTGTCCACCGTGTCCATGATCGCGATCTTTTCATCCAGAATGACATAGGAATTGTACGCCATTCCGAGCGGAACAACGTACTGCCCTTCGAACAGGTCCACCTGATGATCATTCACGCCAACATACTTGATGTCATTTGTAACCTTCATAGTAAACTCCTTTGTTAATAATTCTTACTTGTGAATTTCTTTAGTCCATACTTTTTTATTATAGACGTCGAAAGGCAGTCTTGTAAATCTTTTTACTCCTCTTCGCTGTAGTCTTCTGTGACCTCGTCCTCGTCAAATTCCTCCGCGAGGCGGGCTTCCTTCTCCGTCACATATTCGGGCGTCAGCGTATGGTGGTCGTCCGGCTCATACGTGAGGCCGTCGACACTGAAGGAGTCCGTGTCCTTGACGACGAAGATCATGGTCTTTCCCTTGTTGAGGCGGATCTCCTTCCCCTTGTCGTCGTAGAAGACCGTGGGCTTGTAATCATTTCCTTCGCCCTTGGCCCATGTGACATGGATCATTCTTCCCTTCGTGATGTAAAATCCGTCCTTTCCGTCCGACTCCACAAATACCCGCAGGTAGGAAGAGCCTTCCGCCCTGGGCTCCCAGGACGCCCTCTGGATCAGAATATTGTCGAACGTCATCTGCTCGCCCGTCGCCGCGTCACACTGCGCTTTTCCGTAGAGCGTCTTGTAGTACTTGCCGTCCTTCTCATTGTATTTGAGAGCCGACTTCGTCACAGGGAAGCACCCGGACATGTCCACCACCTCGGCAGGCATGGAGTCCGCGTACTGCGTCAGCTTGTTGGCCTTTGCCGCAAATAAGAAGTGCTTCTTGTTGTAATACTTCTTTCTGTGCTCCGCGGAAAAACCCGCTTTCTCCATGGCGCTCTTAATGTGCGCCGCGTCCGTGTAGGCCGTGTGCTCGGAGCGGCTTCCCGCGGGGATCCTGTAGTAGCAGCCGTAATCGCCGCCCAAAGGTCCGCCTACGCCGTTGAGGTTGTCCACATCCTTCCTTGTCAGGATGTCGATCGTGTAATCGATGGGCCCGCCGTAATGGATAATGATCGGATCCCACTCCAGCGCCTCATAGACGAAGTAGGAGCGGATACTCCTTATATTCCCGATCCTTTCGAGGTTCTGCCAGTCCTGGAGGATTCCCATCTGGCGGCTCATATTGCCCTCCTCGGGCATCTCATAGAAGATGTCGACATTGCTCAGCCCGTACTGCGGCTGCGCCGCCTTGTCGATCGGGTACATGACCGCGATCGGCCTCTGACTTGCCAGTTCGGGCGTGATCGGCTCTCCGGTCAGAACGCTCACGTCGGAATATTCCTCTTTCCCGTTCCTGTTCTCCTTCCGGGTCTCCTGCGCCGTGCCGTTCGTGTCGGCGGCCATTGCCGGAACGGACGCAAACGCTGTGCACAGTGCCATGAATGCTATGATGATTCTCTTCTTCATATCTGTTTCCTTTCGAAGTTTATCCCCCTTCTGAAAAGAACATTATATTCCAAAGGCAGTTCGGTTTCAATTGCGTCTGTTCGCGAAATGAAACCAAAAATTAGGTCTGTTTTGACCTCTTTTGTCCCTTTTTTGTCCTAAGATCGGGGCTGCGGTGCCCTTCACTCCCTTTTCCGGCGCGCCGATTCCAAATCGCTCCCCCGCGATGGAATGCGCCGCTTCCCTCTCCCCTACTGTCCCATCAGCTCCTGTGCCCTGGCCCTGTCGACCTTGGCATAGGGAAGGCGGATATACTTGTTGTCCTCCATGACGATCCCTTCCGGAAGTTCAAGGTTCTCCGCCGGGTCACCGGTCGCCAGCGCGTATGCGAGCGCTTCCAGCGCCTTCGCCTGTCCGTCCTTGTCGTTATAGACCGTGCCGGTCATCCGGCCGTCGATCACGGCTTCCAGCCCGACCTCCGTGCCGTCGATCCCGAAGATCGCAGGCCGCTCCTCCATGGGGACGGCCTTGTCGTCATAGGCCTCGATCGCGCCGAGCGCCATATCGTCGTTGTTGGCAAGGACCAGCTCGATCTCGGCGCTGCTGTCCAGAAGCTGGCTCATTTTGCTTCGGGCCTGGGCGCGGTTCCAGTTGGCTATGGCATATCCCACCTTGTCCAGCGTGATGCCTTTCTGGATCATCGTGTCCACGGCGTACTCGGTCCGGATGATCGCGTCCTGATGGCCCGCTTCTCCTTCCAGTACGACGTACTGGATGCTGCCGTCCCCGTTTCTGTCCGCTTCGGGATGCGTGAGGCAGTACTCCGTCGCCATCTCCCCCTGCAGGATCCCCGACTGAAAAGCGTCGGCGCCGACATAGTAGAGCTTGTCCCACTGCATCAGGTCCTCTTCCACCAGCTCCCTGTTGAAGAAAATGACGGGCACATCTTTCTTTCTCGCCGCGTCGATGATCAGCGTCGGCGCGGTGCGGTCCACAAGATTGACGCAGATCACGTCGCAGCCGGACTCGATCATGTCCGTCACTTCATCGTCCTGGGCGGACTGGGACCTCGACGCGTCCCGGACGATCGTGACAATATCGACCCCCGCGGATCTGCGCTTTTCCACATACTTATTAAAGTCCTCCGTGAGCTCCGAGAGAAAGGTGTCGTACTGGTCATACAGCGTCACGCCGATGTTCACGGATTTGTCAGTCTCCTGCGGTGAGGCGCCGCCGCATCCGCAGGTGCCGGCCGCTGCCGCTATGAGAAGGGTCCCCAGCACGGCTGCCGTGTGCCCCCGTAGTCCGCTCTTTCTGTTGTGTCTGTCCTTTGTATCCATCCCGTTTCCCGCTCCTTACTGAAACTCCGGCCCTTTTTTTCTTTGTGATCGGCAAGCGGTCCTCTCAGCGGGCCGCCGCGCTCTGCCTTTCTGCCGCCTGTCACCTCTGAATCGGAAACAGGATCTCCTGGTTGTCCTCGGAAAACAGGGTATCCCGGTGGACCACCCTGTGGGAGATCGTCCTCCTCTGCGGCAGAAAGCGGCTTCTGTGGATAAATTCCGAGAGGTCCGCCACGCTCTGGTATCCCATCATGTAGTCCTCGGGGACCACAATGCTGCTGACCGTTCCGCTGTCCAGATAGTATAGCGCTTTCATGGAAGTTCCCGTGCCGATCACGAGAAGGTCCTCCCCGGACGCCGCCGCGTACTCGCCGGCCGCCTCCAGCGCCGTATTGTCCATTGCTATCAGGATATCCGGCGTTTCTCTCAGCGCGAGTTCTTCCTTGAAGCTGCTCGTATCGTCGGGCCGCTCCTGCACCCAGGCCGCCTTCGCTCCGTATTCGCGGAGCCCCTCCGCCAGACCGTCCAGCTTCTTCTGCGCGGAGCTCAGTATTTCGCTGCTTCGCACCACGCCGATCGTGCACTGTGAAAGCGGTTTTTCGGAAAACCGGGCTGCCTCTTTGGCCAGCTCCTTCCCGATCTTTTCGTGTTCCGGGCTCACGATCCCGACCACATTGCTCATGATCTCATAGGTGCTCTCGTCCACAAGTTCAATGCTGATGCGCTCATTCAGATTTTCCAAAATGCCGGCCGCGTCCTTGTCCGTCATGGGCTGCACGATCACGCCGTCCGCCCCGTTGGCGACGGCCCTCTCAATGAGCGCCTGCTCCTCTGAGATGCCCGTGAGACGGCCGGTCGGAATGACGGTGACCTTGACTCCCTCGTCCTCCGCCGCCTGCTGCATCCCGGCTATGAACTGGACCCACCGGTTGTCACTGCTGTCGTCGATGATCACATGGATCTGCCCGGGCGTATCGGTACTTCCGCTCTCCCGGGCCATCATAAAGAACACGACTGCGATCATTCCCGCAAGAAGAAGGACAAGTTCCGGAAAAAGTCTGCTCTGCTTCATCGTTCTCCCTCCCCGTCCCATTGTCCGTGTTCCAGTTTCTTTCGGTTCTCCTCCGTATAGGGGACTGCCGGCAGATGGATCGTGACCGTCGTTCCCTCGTCCGGTTCGCTCTCGATCATAAGGCCGTACTGCCGGCCGAACCGGAGCATGATCCTCTTGTGCACATTGATGAGACCGACCCCGGAGCCGTGGCTCCGCACACGGTCTTCATCCACAAGAAGCTGGTCCACCGTCTCCTTGGGCATCCCGAGCCCGTTGTCACTGACGGCTATGTAGATATCGCCGCCTTTCTTTGTGCCCCTGACGAGGATCTCTCCTTCATCCCCCATTGCGTCGATTCCGTAATAGAGCGCGTTTTCCAGGATCGGCTGCACCACCAGTTTCACCGTGCAGTAGTCGAGGATCTCCTCGGAAATATCCCACGTGATCTCAAAGGCCTCCTTATAGCGCACCTTCTGGATATTCATGTAATTGCGGGCATGGATCAGCTCATCTTTAATGCTGATGACCGTCCTTCCCTTGCTCAGGCTGATCCGGAACAGACTCGCCAGCTGGGTCACCATGAACACGGCGTCGTCATTTCTCTCCCCCTCGATCATCCATACGATGGAGTCCAGCGTGTTGTAGAGGAAATGGGGGTTGATCTGCGACTGCAGCGCGTCCAGTTCGCTCCGTCTTCGCTCCTCCTGTTCTCGGACGACGTCTTCCATCAGGGCGTTGACCTGCCTGAAGCTCCCCTGAAGGCTCCTTCCCAGCTGCCGCACTTCTGTGGGGCCGCCGATATAGACGCTGTCGGGATCGACCCTTCCGCCCTCCATCTTCTGGATCGAGCGGCTCAGCCGCAGGATCGGACTTGTGATCCGGTTCGTCACCAGGCGGTAGATCACAAGAAGCGCCAGGATCGTCGCAAGGAGCACCAGGATCGTGAAGTACTGCGTACTGCCGGCCCCCAGCCTGAAGCCGCTGGTGGGGATCACCCCGACCAGCTTCCATCCCGTATAGCTGATGGTCTTTACGATCACGACCCTTCTCTCCCCCTCGAAGAACTCTTCGTGGACACCGTCCTCGTAATCGGAGGCGTTCAGGCTGTTTTCCTTGTACTTGCCGGCGCCGATCTGGATCATCCTGGGGTGGTAGATCAGCTCCCCGTTTCCGTCACACAGGTAAAAATACTGATAGGAGCTGCTGTTGTTGACGCGGTTCATCATCTCCTCGATCGTGCTGTAGTTCATATCGACGAGAAGGACGCCGCGCATGGGAACGCCGCTGCTCGTGAGCTCGACGATCCGGCTCAGGGAGATGACCCAGTAGTAGCGGAAGGAGGACGCGTCAAAGATGTTCTGCACATGGGGCGTAGAGAAATGGAGGTTCTCCGGCTTCTCCAGCGCCAGGTTAAACCAGGGCTCCTCCCGCACATCCAGGTCCGCCTTCATGGTAGAGACCGGCGACGCGCTCACCAGAAGGCCGTCCCTTCGAAAGACGGCGAAGCTGACCAGGTTATCCTTGTTGGCCTCATACAGAAGAGACATCTCGCCGTCCAGGCTGTCCTTTGCAAGGTCCTTGTCCTTGATGGCGTCATAGTACATGGCGTCGCTGATCCTTCGCATGCTGGTCAGATAGTCCTCGAGGGTATACTCGGTCTGGGACATGAGCTGTTCCATGCTCTCTGTCATCATGACCCGCGTGCGCATCATGAACCGCTGATAGAGAGAGAATCCCAAAAGAACGACAATGAGGACCGAGATGACAGTGAAAGAGACCAGAACCGTCGACTGGATTCCCTGGTTGCCTGTTCTCTCCATGAGCGCGGAGATCCGCTCTGAAATGCGGTTTTTTCGTTTGTCCATCTTCTTACTTTCTCTCCGAGCGGTACTTGGACGGCGATACGCCGAACTTCTTCTTGAAAACATAGCTGAAATAGGCGGGATCCGCGTATCCCACCTGCGACGCGATCACATAGGTCTTGTCATCCTTCTCGATCATCCTCTGCACGGCCTGCTCCATGCGGTAGTCCGTCAGGTAGTTGATAAACGTCTTCCCCGTCTCTTTTTTGAACGTCGTGGAGAAGTAAGCGGCGCTGACCCCGAGAATTCCGCAGATCTTGTCGATGGTCAGCTCCTGGTCTCCGTAGTTGTCGCGGACATAGTCCATGGCCTTTGTGACAAAATTCTGCGCCCCCTGGGCACGGCTTCGAAGGAGCTCCTCCTGCATCCGGATGCAGACTGTGGTGAGCCAGTTTGTGAGCTGCGGGGAATCCATATTGGTGACGTTTCGGAAAAGGCTCTCATCCTCCCCGAGGATGGACTCCGTCTCGATCTCATTGCTCACCGCAAAGCGGTACAGGGAGCTGACCAGCTCCATGACCATAAAGCGGTGCATGCTCAGCGATATGCCGTCCGCGCACATCTCCTCCACATAGGCCGCCGCCTCCTCCTTCAGGACTTCCGGCGTGCTCATTTTCACGGCCTTGAACACCGAGTGGAGCCTCTTCTGCGTGTTGTCCGGCGTCCGCTCCTGTCCGGGCTCGACCTCCGCGATATTGATCGCCCTGCCCGCCCCGTAAAGGGCGCGGTAGGAGACCGCTTCCCTGGCTCCTCTGTACGATTCGGCGATCTCTGAAAGGCTCCTGCAGGCCTTTCCGATCCCGATCGTCACCACCGCCTGACACACTCTGCTCGCCAGGCGGCAGAAGCTCTCTGCCCTGTCCGTGATCCGCGTGACATCCTCCGGGCTTTCGAGGGAAGCGATCTCCACGATATTTCCCTCGTGCATAAAGAGCCGGTTCTTCTGCCTCGATCCGATCTGCTCGTCCGCGAGCCTTCGCACCGATTCCGCCAGAAGGACCGCGCTGATTCCATCCGGAAGCTGAGTCGTACTGGTGTGGATCACCACGGCCGTGTACAGAGGCCCTTCCATCTTGATCTGATAGTCCTCCATATACCGCCCGATCTCGCTCTCCTGGATATTTCCCTCCACCAGAGAGGAGTAGAAATTCTCCTGAAGGAGCGGAAGGCTCTCCATATAATAGTCGCGGAGCTTCTGCACGTTTCGCTTCTCATCCATCTCCTGGTCCAGAGACTCCCGGATCTTTGTGAAGATCCGCCGCAGCTCCTCCGCGTCCACCGGCTTTAAGATATACTCCTCCGCCTCCAGGCGGATCGCCTCCTTGGCGTATTCAAACTCGTCAAAGCCGGAGAAGAAAAGGATCCTCACCGCGGGATACAGAAGTTTTAAGTTCCTCGCGAGCTCCATGCCGTCCATATAGGGCATCTTGATGTCCGTCATCACGACGTCGGGCGTCTCCGCCTCCGCCAGGTCCAGCGCCTCGATCCCGTTGTGCGCATAGCCCATGATCCGAAAGCCAAGGCCCTCCCAATCGATCTTTTTAAGCATGGCGCGGATGACATCCTCTTCGTCATCCACCATAAGGACTGTATATTGACTCATTCCGACTATCTCCTGCCTTCCCTTTTTTCAGAAGCACCTGCCATTGCCTTCAGAAATACTTGCCATTGACATCTCAGAAATACTTGTCATTGACCTTCTTCCAGAGCACAAACGTGATCACGACCCACACGACCGACTGTATGAGCGCCGCCGTTGGACTCACCGTCTCCAGGATGCCCATCAAAAAAGAGCCGGCGGCAAAGAAAAGAAGCAGCTTTCCCGCATCCGCGCAGTAGCCGTCCACATCCTTGGGCTCCGGTTTTCCCTTTCCCCTCAGTGCCTTGTAGTCCTTAAGCATCATCACGCGGTAGGCAAAATACAGACACACGCCGCCGATCAAAAGCGGTATCCCGGACTGTCCCAGTATCTGACCAAACATAGTCTCTCTCCTCCTGATTCTTGATTAAGCCCATCTTACACCGTCCGGCGGCCGCTCCGCAACGGATTCCGTGCAGGGCCCGCAGAGCGGACCGCCGCGCCGCGGATTCCATGCACACACTCAGTGCTGCGAACCGCTCCGCTGCACCGCGGATTTTTGTGATAAAAACAGAGCGAGAGCTCCGTTCCCGAAAAGATATATCGTGTGATCCTTTTTCGGGAGGGAATTCTCTCGCTCCTTTTCTCAGCTTCGAAGTGGCACAGGTCCGCTGCGCGGGCCGTGGGCTCAGCCTCCCGGCGCGGTGTATTTTGGCACCGGTGCGGTAAAAGCCGTCTGCCACAGCATTATTTCTTCGCGACGTACTTTCTGATATCCAGGGAGATCGCGATGTAGATGATGATACCAAGCGCGATCCACTGCGCGTTCGCGTTGACGCCCAGGAACTGCAGGGCTGCCTTCAAAAATTCGAAGACCGCGACACCGATGACCGCGGAAGAAACTTTACCGCGTCCGCCGGTGACGGAGACGCCGCCGATCGTACAAGCCGCGATCGCTTCCATCTCGTAACCAAGACCGAGGTTAACGGATGCGCCGCCGGACTTGGCACCCAGCATAAAGCCTGCCAGGCCGTAGAAGGCAGCTGCCTTCGCATAGATCATGACCATTGTGAGCTTGACCGGAACACCGGCAACTTCCGCTGCCTGAGGGTTTGCGCCGATGGCGTACATGTATTTGCCGTGACGGGTCATGTTGAAGATGAACCATGAAATAGCGCCGATGATGATGGCGATCCATACCAGATAAGGGATCATCAGGAATCTGCCGGATGCCAGGTTGGTGTACTCTGTCACGTATCCGCCGAGGGGAGTCGCATTCGTTGCGATCAGGTTAAGGCCATAGACGATCTCCATCATAGCCA
>DLYC01000109.1 GCA_003447895.1 Lachnospiraceae bacterium
CAGGTAGAAAACGTGTACGTCATCCGTTACGAAAACATCAATCCGCACGGACGACTGTTTGGAGGACAGCTCGTATCCTGGATCGATGAAGTCGCCGGCGCCTGCGCGGGACGCCACACAGGACTTTCGGTCACCACTGCCTCCATTGACAACCTGACATTCAAGCGCGGCGCCTTTCTGGCGGACCGCCTCGTCCTGCTTGCACGCATGACTTATGTGGGCCGCACGTCCTGCGAGGTGCGGGTGGATTCTTATATCGAGGATAAAGACGGTTTTCGGCACGCGATCAACCGCGCTTACCTCATCTATGTGGCGATCGATGAGAACGGGACTCCGATTTCCATCCCTTATGGCCTTGAGATCAATACCGTCGCCGAAAAAGCCCGCTGGGACGGCGCTCTGCTTCGCCGCGAATATAGAAAGAACCGAAAGAATATGGGATTCTGACACCACGAGTTTATGGTGCCAGGCACCATAAAATTTTTATAAACTTCATAAAAAAAGAGTTAATGGTGCCAGGCACCACTAACTCTTCACATGTTGTCCTATGCAAAGCAACGGCTCATTGTTGTCGAAATTCCATGTATGAGTTGAATCCCCTCCGCAGATAAAACGTTCCGGACAGTTTGCGCATTTAGAGCTGCTGCCCGTCCTGTCCCGCCTGAAAGCGAGAAATCCGTTCTTCCACACATCCCCAAAATTGTCTTTTCTGACGTTCCCCTGCACCAGCTCTTTCCTGTGCGGGATATCCAGACAGGCACAAATTCTTCCTCAATGAATTCGGGTTTTCCCATCGGTGCTCCACAGTACCGACAGTATTTATCCCCGTCGTTATAGTCATTTTTACAATTCGCACAAACCTTTCGCATCGGAACAGCCGGCCTCTTGTCTTCAAACCATGTCATTCAGATATCCTCCTTTTGCCTTTTTATTTAGTGCCCGCAGCGCGGGCTCACTTGAAATACCACTCCGCCTCTTTCCTCTCCGTATAGTTCTGCTCCAGCATCCTTACGTGGGATAAGAAAGCAGGGTCGTCAAAAAACTTTGCCCCCTCAGGGCACTTGACCACACACGCCTGACACTTGATACAGATTCCGGGAACTGACGAAAAGTCCTCCTTCGAGATGGATCCCATCGGACATACGTTGGCGCAGATACCGCACTTTGTACATTTCCCGGCGTCCGTAAACGGCTTTGCCTTGAGGAACTGGGCAGGCTTGCCGTCCTCTCCTTTTGGGACATAGTAAGGGCCCACCGGCGCTCCGCCGCGGATGATTGGTTCCTTCCATGGGTTCTCCTCATACCCACTGACAGCAAACTCCGCCGCCCGATCGGCAAAATCGTCTATTTTTTTGTAGTCTTCGGCATCCGGCCGTCCTGCTGCGATCTTGTCTGAAAAGACATGCCTGCACACCCATGCGCCCGCCGCAAATACCCGAAAGCCAAGCCATTCCGTCTCTTCCACCAGCTCTGTCAGAGAACTGTCAAAATTCCGATTCCCGAAAGTTACAACACAGACCGCCATAGCTCCGTTTCCGTCAAACAGCTGCCTCAGAAACGGAAGTGCTTTGTTAGGCAATCGCCCCGCATAAGTGGGCATTCCCAAAACAACCAGATCCTCTGCTTCAAAGCTGTACTGTGTCTTTCGTCCGTCCGGAAGCGTAAAGTCGATCGTCTTAGCCTGAACCCTCAGCGCTTTCGCAATCCTGTCAGCTATATATTGTGTCACGGCCCCCGTACTCCCCGCGGGGCTGAAATATGCGGCATATACTCTTTTTATCATTTCTTATTACTCCTAATGAGTCAGGGGGACAGTCCCTTTGACTCAAAATGAGTCAATGAGACTGTCCCCCTGACTTATACCATTACGTTATCTCTCAATAACTATCCGGGGCCGATTAAGAATTCTCCTCTACAGAATCTCTGAGTTTGTCGAAGTCAGCCTTGATCTTCTCTCTCGTGTCCTCGATCTTTCCCTGATAGCCTTTCAGTCTTGCTTTTCTCAGCTCTTTAACAGCGAGACGGGCCTCTTCTTCCTTCATATCCTCCGCTTCGTCCACTTCCTCTGCGATCGCGGCGGCGTCATAGCGGGCGATCTCTACCGTGAATTTGCTAAGGCATGTATCCAAAGCGGTCTCATCCTCTTCGTCCGTAAGGGCGATCAGGGCAACTTCTCCGTCCATCAGTTTGGAAGCAACCATCTCCAGAAGAGCTGCATCATCCAAAGTATCCACTACGCCTACTGTACTGCCGAGCATGGCGCCGTAAGATCCCATAAGGAGCATCCCGATCGGTCCGCCGAGAACGCCGACAAGTCCGCCGAGCAGTCCGCCGATCGCTGCGCCCTCACCGGTATGTTTGCCGGAATCGAAGCTGTCACAGATCCGGATCTCATTTCCTTCTCTTTTCACAAGTCCCATCTGAAGGATGGCGTACTGATCAGCTACCGGTTTCTGGCGAAGCTCTGTCATCGCCTGATAGCCTTCACTCTCTTTTTCGAATAAAGCCGCAAGAATATTCTGCATGTGTCTACCTCCAACTGATTCGGTTTCATGATTACCCGACAGGTATAAAGATCCCGGGAAAATTCCCTACTTTTTATTATAAGTACCGCAAAATGCTAGTCAAGCCCTAACTAACTGCTGCAAAATATAGGGATCTTTGATCTTCCCGTCCTGCGCCAGCAGGAGGATCTTGGACAGGATCTCCGCTGTCTTGGGATCTTCGTCGATAAACGGCAGGAAAATCTTCCCCCTGTGCTGCGAATGCACAGGCAAAATATTGACCATTCCGCCGCTCTCCTTATGGATCACGCCGCTCCCGAGCTGCACGTTGTAGTTTCCGAGCGTCCCCTTAATATAGGCGTGCGTGCCCTCAAAGGTCACGTTGGTCAGACCGAAGAGTTCCATATTAAATTCGAAGATCGCCTTTCGCATCTCGATCGTAGAGTGGCTGGTCTCGGGATCGACGCCGCCCACATGGGCCACGCTGACCGCCAGGTCCACATCTCTCATGACCTCGGAATAGAGAATGTCCGGGACTTCCGAGAGCTTTTTCTGCTTGTAAGTCTTCCTGTCATAGAACGAGACATATTCCAGCGTCGGGCTCTCTGTATCCGCCGGTGAGAACCAGTCCGCCAGCGCGTAGATCGTCGCCGAGATATTCTGCTTAAAGAAGACCTTCTGAAGCCCCTCGTCATAGTCAGCCACCCATCTGCGTCCCTTGAGCGCGGCGACCGTCTTCTTGGGCTGGATCTGGTATCCCGCGAACATCCGGGAATCCAGCGCGTCCTTCTCCTCCTCCAGCTTTACGTAGAATTCCCTGAATACCTGCTTGAAGGGCTGCTTCAGGCCGCTCTCCCTGTTCTTTTCGAAGAAAAGTCTCTGATAGCGCGGCAAAACACCGAGCCTGTACAAGGTGATCGGATGGGCCACCAGAAGCTGTGTCTCCGGGGGGAGCGCGGGCTCTGCGGCGCCCAGCTCCTCCAGCGTGCCGACCGGGCCTGCTTCCGCCGCTCCGGCTCCGACAAACACAAGCCGTCCAAGGATTCCCGCGGTCACGGGATTTCTGCACAGTCCTGAGAGCTCCTCGCAGCTGTAGGCGTCCTCCTCTTCCATGGCCCGCTCGAACATGGCGACGCATCGGGAGTACTGCCCCTTCAATTTGGAGGCGAATTCCTTCACCTCGTTGAAGGTCTCATCTTTCTTTAGAGCCGCAGGCACGGACTTCACTTTTTTGCCCTTCTTGGAGAGGACAAGTTCCGTCTTTCCGTCAGGATCCACTTCGACCCTGGCAAAATAGTCCCCAATCTCCATTCCGTCCAGGAACTTCTGATTCGAAGTCACAAGCTCGGTCTCCATTGCCAGCGTCAGCCGAAGGTCATCGGCGTAGCCTGCCGTTGTGGCCATATTTTTCATCGCGTACTGCACGCACTGCGCCTCACTGGCCCGCCTCTGGGCGCCGAACTGCCTGCTCTCCTTGAGGAATTTCTGCAGGAACTCGTAGCGGTGCAGGGCATCCTGCCTGTCCTTCATAGGGATCAGGCCGTAGCTCATCAGAAGGTCCTTGTTTCGCTTGTCCTCAATGACCTTCTCGAGCTCATCGCGGTCCACTTTGCCGGTCGCGGCGTCTGCGTACTTGCGCGCGCGGGTATGCTTGCTTCCGTCCGCAATATATTTGGCTGCCTTGTAGAGCTTGGCGAAGTTCTTCTCGCCGAGCTTTTCATACACTTCAAAGAACCACTTCGTGTCAAAGCACCCGTTGCCCAGTTCTTCCGGCGTCAGCGGCGTGTATCTGGCGATCACGGCCTTCTTGCGGTCGTCAAACCGCTCGTTCATGTGGGCCATAAAGTAGTAGCAGCCGCTTGTAAAGCCCTCCATGCCCAGGACATCTTCCGCCATCTCCATCCACTGCGGCGCGTACATAGCCACTTCGATCAGGCGGTCGACGCTGATCTTATTCTCTTTGACGGCCTTTTTCAGATCCGCCGCCGTCTCTCCGGAAGCCGGCCAGCAGACCTTGAGAAGGTGCGACAGAGACTCCTTCTTGCTCGTTCCGCCGGTGTAGGAGTAGTAAGTGTTGCGGTCCAGGGTGTCCGTTCCCATCGCGCGCAGGATCTCCATAAGGCGCGGGATCCCTTCGATCCTGGAGATGCGGCTGACCGCGTCCGAAAATACCGTCGGCGTGTCGCCGCGCCGAAGTTCCACGTCCAGAATGAGGTTTACGATATTTTGATAAACTTCTCTGCCCAGCGTATAGAAGCGGCACTTCGTGTCCATGGTCCGCTTATCAAAATCGACGGGCATATAGGGCTTCGCCTGTCGAAGAACATAAACTGTGATGACAGGACGGAACAGGTCGCCAAGCCTTCCCACCGCGTACTTGAGCCCGACCTTCTCAAAGGCCGCCTTGTAGAGGAAATCCCGGGTGATCAGTCCCAGTTCATGGGCCTTTACGTAGTCCAGGATCGAGAGGATATTGTCGCTGCTCCCGCCGTAGCGCGCGTTCGAATTGTAGGCGTCAAACTGATAGACCTGATCCATGTGATAGAGCAGAGGGAATACGCCGGCAAATTCTTCGTCGCTCTCATAGCGGGACGCGCGGGTCAGAAGACTCCGGAATTTGTTGGACCGGATGAAGCAGAGAGGGGGCCTGTTCTGCAGGTAATAAATCTTAGAGGGCGCCCGCTCCATCCACCGAATGTTTTCGGGAAGCTCCGCCGCCATAAGGACCGCCGCCCGGGCGACCTCAGCGGGCAGGACCAGGTTCTGCTGGCCGGAGATGATGTCCAGGATCGTCTGGTAGGTGCTGTGCGCCTGACGGCTTCCCATGTACTTGGGATCGGCGTAATGGTAACCCGAATAGGCCTCCCCGAAGATCGTCTTCTCCGCCTTGAGGTACGCTGCAATGTCCTTTACATCGGTCTCATCATATCCTCCGCGCGCCGCGAAATACAGGTTGTAGAACACCTTGGGATCCTTGATGATCATCTCATAAACTTCGATCCACAGCTCCGGGAAGGGGTATCTGGTCTCGATCCCGCCGCTGTAATCGTAGTTGATCATATAAAGGCCGTTCTCCAGAAGCTGTTTCTCGCCGTTTGCGCCGGTGTACTCAAGCTTTCCGTGCGCCACAATAAAGGCCCTGATCCTGTCAAAATATTGATCCAGCTCGCCCGCACTCAAACTGAAATAGTTCTTAAGGATCTGCGCGGGCTCATTTTCCGAAGACGCGCCGCCAATAACTTTCTTCAGGAGTTTTCCGAGGAGCCCTCCCTGCCCGCTCTCCGCATTTT
>DLYC01000144.1 GCA_003447895.1 Lachnospiraceae bacterium
CCCGGAAGAGGCCGGAACACATTTTTAGTTCATCTTAGGAAAATGTGGCAAAATACAGCACTTATTTTACATAAATCTGCCAAACATTTTATAAAGAATATACTGGTTTTAGGCACTTATGCCTAAGATAATATTACGAACTTTGGAAAGAGTTGTCAATGTATCCCATGATGACAATTCACCGCAACACATTGTTTTCGGTTATAAAAAATGCTAAAGTTATCTTTAGAATGTCGAAGGTCAAAAAGAGGGCGCCCGGGACGGGCGTGGGAGACTGAACAAACGGGTGAGAGAGGAGTGCGCGGCACATGGTAGTCAGAAATTACAATGACTGGTATTTAGCTCATAAAGAGGCGCTGACGGAGAAAGTCAGGGCGGAGGATCATACGGCGGGGGAGGAACTGTCAGCGGAGATCGTGCGGTATTCCCACCTCAAGAACCATCTGCTTGCGGAGGACCACGATACAGCGGATATCATCATTGCGTGTGATGATGACGGCGAACTGGATGAGCTCGCGGAAGTGCTGATCAAGGACTATTTTGCCGCCCATCCGGAGATCAACCTCCTCTACGCGGACGAAGACAGGATCGCAGAGGACGGTGTACATCTTGACCCCTGGTTCAAATCGGAGTGGGCACCGGACACCTTCCTCTCCACTTTCTATTTCGGAAACGTGATCGCGGTGAGGACCTCTGCCCTTGCCATGATCAATCCCGGAAGACGCAGGTCCTCTTATTATGAGAGCGAGTCGACACTCCGCGAGGACAGCCTGGACGAAGAGAGAGCGCGCAACAACGAAGACGAATGGCCGGTGCGGGCCTGGATCTACGGAAAGCTCTGCCTCAAGCTCGCCCAGGCGGACGGCGGCTACACGAGAAGGCCGGCGGACAAGTGGAACGAATTCCCGATCGGGCACGTCCCGGAGGTCCTGTTCCACGGAAGCCACAGGGTGGAGTTGTGGAACGCAAACCTGATCAGGGATTCCCTGACGGGCCGCTACAGTGTGGATTCGGCCTACACGAGGCTGATCAGCATCATCATTCCCAGCAAGGACAACCCTGAAATGCTGGCGCGCTGCGTCCACTCCATTGAGAAACATACCTCAGTCCCGCACGAGATCATCATCGTGGACAACGGCTCCAATGAGGCCAACCGCAGAAAAGTTCAGGCGCTCTCTGAGGAGATCAACGAGGACGGAAGATGCGTCTATATCTATCAGACCATGCCCTTTAACATGCCTGCTTTCTATAACCTCGGCGCCAAGTACGCGAACGGGGAGATGCTTCTGTTCGTCCACGACGACATCGTAGTCCAGAAAAAGGGCTGGCTCTCGCATCTGTCCGAAAAAGCGAAACTTCCTTATGTAGGAGCGGTCGGAATGAAGCTTCTGTACCCCAGCTCCAATATTATCCAGCACGCGGGGATCACCTCCGTGGAAAGCGGCATCGTCTATAAGCTTCAGTACTGCAAGAACGCGGAGTCCTATTACTTTGACTTCAACAAGGGCGTTCGCAACATCCTGGCTATGACAGGCGCGTGCATCATGGTCAGGGAGGAGCTGTTCCGCGAAGTGGGCGGCTTCGATGAGGAGAATTTCCCGGCCTACGGCGGAGACATCGATTTCTGCTGGAGGATCTTTGAAAAGGGCTACTACAATGTGGTCCGGAACAATATGTACCTGTTTTACTATGAGTCCTACTCTCCGGAGAACAGCAAGACCAAAGAGGAGCGCGAGCTCCAGCGCCCGGGTGAGATCAGGCGTCTTTACGAGCTTCATCCCGAAATCTCCCGCAGAGATCCGTATTATCACAGATATCTGACGCAGGATGCGAAGGAGCCGCGCTTTAAGATCAATCTCGGGGACACAGGCGTCAAGTGATACATAAGAGGGTTCAGAGTTGCCTATTTGGAATGATTTGGGAAAGCGGCTTGGGAATGTCCGCCAAAAGATCAAGGTGCCGGACTTAAGTCCCGCCATCCGAAAGCTTCCGCTGCCAAAGGGACCTGCCGGAAACGAGAAGAAGCGCAGGAAAAAGTACGAGTACACCGAGCCGGAAGCGTCTGTCCTTCTGAACCAGAGGGCAGTCTGGGACAGACTCAAGGGAGGAGAAAAGCCGGAGGAGGCGCTCGAGGCGTCCTCTTCGGTTCTGAAAGTGCGCCATGTGCCCGGAATCAGCGTGATCGTGGCGACCTACGAGCCGGTGATCCGCTATTTTGAGAGGACACTGATCTCCGTATTGTCCCAGACATACGGGGGATTTGAGCTGATCATCGCGGACACGAGCATGAGCAGCGGGGTCAGGGACCTCCTTGACCACTACCGGGATGAGAGGATCCGGTACTACAGCGTTCCCGGAAACAGCGGGGAGGCGTCCCTCATCAATGACGCGGCCTACATGGCGAGCGGCGATTATGTCTGCACGGTCGATGTGGGAGACCAGCTGACCAAGGACGCCCTGTATGAAGTCTTCATGAGCATTATGAGGACAGGCGCGGAGATCCTCTATACGGATGAGGACCACTGCGACGCGTCGGGAAAGCGCTTTGACCAGCCCAACTATAAGCCGGACTTTAATAAGGACTATCTTTTGTCCAACAACTATATGCGAAGGCTCCTTGTTATAAGGAGGGAACTGTTTCTCGCGCTAAGGCTGCGGGACTCCTTCGACGGGGCCCTCACCTATGACCTTGTCCTGAGGGCGCCCAAATCGGAGGTGTGCCATGTGCCGCATATCCTCTACCATGTGAGCAGCGCCTCCTCGGATTCCAAGAACGCCGCCAGGGAGCCTGACGCGGTGATCGCGGCGGGAAAGGCAGCGCTCGAGGACTACTTCAAGGTCCGGAGGATCCGGGCACAGGTGAGGTATTCCAGCAGGAAGGGCCTCTACCGGATCACCTACGACCCGGATATCTTCACCTGCAGAAATGATGTGGGAGTAGTAGGAGGGCGAGTCCTGAGCCGGACCCACAAGGTGGTGAGCGGCATGTTCGACGCGTCGGGGAAGGTCATGTACGAGGGCTGGGATGAAGCGGAAGGCGGGCCGATGAACCGGGCGCTGGCCGTTCAGAATGCCTTTGCCGTGGACGCCCGGTGCATGCGGGTGAGACCGGAACTGAGAGGGCTTCACGCGGAGATCTTCGGCACGATCTCGGATGTGCAGTACTCGGAGTGGGAAAAGGACCCGCAGGAATTAAAGAGAAGGAGTATCCTGTTCTGCAGAAGGATCCGCGAGCTGGGCTATCTGATCGTCTGGGATCCTATGTTTATCACGGTAGTGTAGTCCGGCCGCGGGCGCTCTGCCCTAAACGGCGGGAACAGCCCTGCCGGACAGGTTTTACGAAAAATGAAGGATTATACAAACAGCAAAGTGACGCTCCTCCTCCCGGTGCGGAGCGCTGACAGGCAGACACACCGGTGTATCCGCTCTGTCCTGTCGGGATCTCTTGTCCCGAAGATCATCGCGATCGTTCTGAGCCCGGACAGGAATACGGCGGAGGAGCTCCGGAAGGAATATCCGGATGTGACGGTCTTTGACCTCGGCATGAATCCGGGGAGAGCGCATGCGCTCAACACCGGGTTTCACATAACGAAGACCCCTTACGCGATGACGCTGTCGCCCGGGCTGGTGGTCGGAAAACACTGCGTGGAGAGACTGTGCGGGAAGCTCGACGAAGACGGTTCCCTGTTCAGTGTCCAGGCGGCGATCCTGACAGCCGGGGACCCCTCAAGGATCCGGGGAACAGGGTGGAACTTCCGCCTTGACGGAGAGCCCTATCTTCTGGGAGAGGGGGCCGGGGCCCGATCAAGGAGGCGGGACGAACCGATCGCGGCCGCCATGTCGGACGCGGCGGTTTACCGGATGGAGGCGCTGGAGATCACAGGCCTTTTCGATGAGCGCTTCTACGGAAAGCTTGAGGACGCCGATCTGGGATACCGGGCACTCCTTTCGGGATACCGGAATCTGTATGTGGCCGGCGCAGTCTGCCGGGAGCAGGTGCCTGAGCGTGAGACTCTCTTTTGGCGAAAGTTAGAGACCGGGAACCGGATCTATCTCCGCTATAAAAATACGCCCGGGTGGCAGAAGACGCTCGGCCGGCCGTTTGAGCTGATGCAGGAATTTGTCCTGGAAAAGGTCCTTTCGGACGCCGGCAGCGGGGAAATGAGCGACGCGAAGGAAAGAGGAAGGCTCTTATGCTTTCAGGCGGAGATGGAGCTCATGGAGAGAACGGAGCTCTCCATGTCCGTGACAAAGCAGACGCTTCCGGAGGAATTTGTCATGAAGGTCTCCGACGAGCGGGTCAACAAGGTCTATCCGCTCTATCTGGGAGAGCGGACGGCGGACGGCATAGAGGAGACGGCCGCGGCGGTGAAGGCGCAGGCCGGGATGGTGCTCGCGGGAGTAAGAGACAGGTTACGATTGTAAATGGATTCGGATAATGCTATTATGGTTTGGACGGTCAGATGCTTTTTGAATCATACCATTATCCATTCAGAGTATTCTGACCGCTTTTTTTGCAGAGGTACAGTATGAACGACTCATCTTCATTATGGAATTATAACAACACCGTGCCCAAGGTGGACTTCTCCAATCCGGATGAAATGATCCGGGCAAACGGCGCGGCAGAGGCGGCCCAGACGGACCGGCTCAAGGCCGAAGTGGAGGATTACACACAGATCCTCGCGCAGCTTCGGCAGCTCTATGAAAAGAACAACGAACTGGTTCAGAAGCTTCAGTTTATGAACCGGAATACGACAGAAGATATCAAGAAGCTGATCGAGGACAACAACGTCCGGATCACGCAGAAGCTCGAGACGCTGGAGGAATGGGACCACAAAGCGTTTGAGCAGGAGATGAAGACATCGATCTCCGGTGCCAAAGAGGAGATCGCGGAATCGGTCCGCGAATCGTCCGACGCGGCCAGGGATCTTTTCCGCGAGACGACCGACATGGGGCACAGGGACAATGTGCGGGTGTACAGGAATGTACAGGCGGCCATGATCACGGAGCTTGCCAAACAGACGGAGGAGCTGGGAGAAAAGCTCGACAGGATCGAGAGCCTGTCAGCGCCGGACCCGGCAGGAGGCATGATGCAGAAGGTCTCCGTCGGACTTCTCATCGCGGTCATGGCACTTCAGATCCTCGAGGGCGCGGGTCTGATCGCTATTTTGACCGGCATCCTGCACTGACCGCGGGG
>DLYC01000222.1 GCA_003447895.1 Lachnospiraceae bacterium
GACGAGGGAACGCTCAATGAGGACGAGAGGGCGCTCCAATATATGAAGGACGCCAAGGCGGCGGGACTGAAGGTCGGCACTTACTTCTTCTCCCAGGCAGTGAATGAGAAGGAAGCGGCCGAGGAGGGCAAATTTGCGGCTGAGGTCATCCGAAAATCGGGCGTAAAGACGGATCTGCCCCTCGTCTATGACCCGGAACTGGCAGGCGGCAGTGAGGGACGGGCCAACGACCTCACCCGAGAGCAGGTGTCCGCAAACGCCGCCGCGTTCAGGGACGCGGCAGAAGCCGCGAGCAGCTGTAAAGTGGCGCTCTATACAAACCTCTTCTGGCAGAACACCTATTTTGACACGGATACGCTCAACGACTTTGAGATCTGGTACGCGGACTACGAAGAGGCGCCGCAGACAAACTGCCACTTCACGTGGTGGCAGTACACGGAGACCGGAAGCGTCCCCGGGATCGACGGAGCTATGGATCTCAACATCTGGATCCGGAGGATCGACTGATTCAGGGGCCGCCAAACGCAAGGAAAGAAGCAGGGTAGCCGGTCGGATGCAAAAAACATAGTATACACGGCACAGGAGGTTTTGGCTGTGATCACTAAGAACCAGATATGGAAACTGTATGGAACTGAGTTCAAAGAAATGACCAAAGAGCTGCTCTTTAAGACGGAGCTCTCCTCGATGATCGGGGACAAAAAAGCGAGGATCGGCATAAAGCCGAATCTGGTCGTGCCTTCTCCGGCGGAGTTTGGCGGAACGACGCACCCGGAGGTCGTGGCGGGCATCGTCGAGTATCTGCAGGAAGAGGGATTTTCGGACATCACGATCGTAGAGGGCTCCTGGGTGGGCGACCGGACTTCCGAGGCCTATGAGTACTGCGGATACAGGGAGCTGTGCGAGACCTACGGCGTCCCTTTTGTGGACGGGCAGAAACAGAAATGGCATGAAGTGGACTGCGCCGGCATGAAGCTGAATGTCATCGATTATGTCGACAAGATCGATTTTCTGATCAATGTGCCGGTGATCAAGGGGCACTGCCAGACCAGGATGACCTGTGCGCTCAAGAACCTCAAGGGCCTTCTTCCCAACAGGGAGAAATCCCGTTTCCACCGCATGGGGCTTCACAAACCGATCGCGCATCTGCAGGCGGGAATCCATCAGGACTTTATCGTGATCGACCACATCTGCGGCGACTACGATTTCGAAGAGGGCGGAAATCCGGTGGTGAGAAACTGTGTGATGGCGGCGCTCGACCCGGTCCTCGTGGACAGCTACGCCTGCAGCCTTCTTCAGTACACGCCGGACGAAGTGCCCTATGTGCGCATGGCGGAGAGGCTGGGCATCGGAACGGCGGACCTCAGCCGGGCGCAGATCATCGATCTCGGGGGCTTTCACGGGTACAAGGGAAAAGAGATGCAGGAAGACCTGCCCAGAAAGCATAAGCTCCTGGAAGTGTCCTATGCCGTCAATGAGGTGGACTCCTGCAGCGCCTGCTACGCGAACCTTGTCGGCGCGCTGTGGCGCCTTCGGGAGGAAGGACTTTTGGACAAACTGGACGTGCCGATCGGGATCGGGCAGGGCATGCAGGGAAAGACCGGAAAGCTGGGCGTCGGAAAGTGCACCAAAGAGTTCGACGTGTGCATCATGGGATGCCCGCCGGAGGAAGAGAAGATCTACGGAGAACTGAAGGCGTATATCCTGAGGAAGTGAGCCCCAATATTACGTGATCATGAGAAAAAATCGCCCCCCGGGTGAATAAGCGAAGAATGATATGCTTATTGGTCCGGGAGGGCGATTTTTTGACGCCTGTTACCTTATGACAACAAAGGACTGCGCGCCCGCGGTCAGGGTTCCGTCTTCAAGGCGGCACTTTCCGATCTGATAGAGGGCCTCCCCCCAGAGGGCGCCGACGACCTCATCCGGAAGAGTGACTTTGAGAGGGCTGCCCGAAGGATTTACCGCGCACAAAAGGGAGCCGCGCCTGTATACAAAAGGCTTTCCGGGCTCGCTGCAGATGACTTGAAACGCCGCGTCTGCCTGCAGGTCCTCTTCCTGATGGCGGAGAGAGAGGATGGCGCGGACCGTATTCAGAAGGGAAGCGGGATCCTTCTCCTGAGCCGCGACTGTAGGGGCATCCTCAGCGCTGTCGACCGGAAGATAGAGGTCGGACGCCTTGCCGGTGGAGAAACCGAGGTTTGCGCTTCCATCCCACTGCATGGGAGTCCTGGCGCCCGTGCGGAAGTAGCCGCCCTCCTTGGTGGGGACATCCAGATACTTCATGCCGATCTCGTCGCCGTAGTACAGAAAGGGCACGCCGGGGAGCGTGAAAAGGAACGAATAGGCCAGTTTCAGCTCAGCGGTATCCAGGTTGTAGCTGGGACGGATGGTGTCATGGTTGCAGGTAAGGACAGACATATATCCGAGCTCTTTGGTGTCCTCGTACCACTCCAGATACTGGTCCAGGAAGCGGCTGATATTTCCGCCGGCATCCTTCTTGAAGTAGCTGTGGTCCTCCGCGTTCCGGTCCCCGTGAATGCTGCCGCCGTGATTGTAGTAGTCGCGCATCAGCGTGGAGTAGCCGCCGCCCTGCTCGTTGAGGATGAAGTCCATGTCATAGCCGCAGCGAAGGGACAGGGAGGGATTGCTCCACTCGGCCACCATCGCGGCATCCGGAAATTCCAGGTCCAGCATGCGGCGCACATCACGCCAGATCGCGGAGGTGCCGCTCTTTTTCTCATCGTCGTTCTTGACCAGCGAGGAGGCCATATCGACGCGGAAGCCGTCGCAGCCGTGGGAGAGCCAGAATCGCATGATGTCCTTTAAGGCCTCGCGGGTCGCCATCGCGGCCGGGTCGCGCAAGCTCTTCTGCCAGGGCTCCGTCACCTTGAGAAAGCCGTAGTTGAGGGCCGGCTGGCACTTAAAGAAGTTCAAAATATAGCACCCGCTGCGCTCGCTCTCACCGCCCACATAGGGGAGCCCGGAAGCGCCCTTGAAGCAGAAATCCGTCCAGATGAAGCGGTCGGAGAACTCGTTCTTCTCTCTTTTCTGACTCTCGCGGAACCAGGGATGCTCCTCGGAAGTGTGGCCGGGAACGAGGTCCAGAAGGACGCGGATCCCCTTCTGGTGCGCCTTCTTGAAGAGGCGGTACAGGTCCTCGTTGGTGCCGTATCGGGGCGCCACTTTCTTGTAGTCGCGGACGTCGTAGCCGGCATCCTTGAAGGGGGAATCGAAGCAGGGATTGATCCAGAGCGCGTTGCAGCCAAGGCTCTTTATGTAGTCCAGCTTCTCGATGATACCGCCTATGTCGCCGATTCCGTCGCCGTTCGTGTCCTTGAAGGACTGGGGATAGATCTCATAAAATACAGTGTCTTTTAACCATTCGGCAGCCATATGAAAAACCTCCGTTTACCGTGATATTGTGTCGTGTCGGGCGTCAGTTGCTTTGCCCTGCCTGTGATAGTATAATACGCTAAACGGACGGCAGAATTCTTGCTTGATTGCAGGAATTTCTAACAGGATCCTATGATTTTGGGGAATGCAGGGCA
>DLYC01000102.1 GCA_003447895.1 Lachnospiraceae bacterium
CCGCTCAAAATTCGTCGCTCAACACATGCGAACAAAGACATTTCCATCGGCGTTCTTTCTGACATCGAGAAAGACTCGGGCTTATCTCTTCGGAGATAGGCCTTTTTTATCGCGTTTCCGCAGAAGACTCCGGCCTCTTATCGCACGCGCAGCAGGCAGTTCACAAGTTTGTTTTCACCAGTACCCCAGCTCCTTCCCGAGCTCATACACTCCATGGGCCAGCGCGACGTACCCCTCCGCGTTCAGGTGCGTGTTGTCAATCTCCGGCTTCCGAAGCTGCAGCGAAATATCTCCCCTTTCCGCCCGCTCGATATCCTCCTCCGTCTCCGAAAGGCCGTTGACCGAAAGCCCCTTCCGGATCAGATACTGTCTGCCCTTTAGAAGGTGCTCCCCGAACGCCTCGCTGAACTTCTCCTCATACCAGGTATCCGTCAGGCCGATCGCCTCATTGGTATAGCCCCAGATCTGCTCGAAGTCATCCGGATCATCGGTCGAACTGATGATGATATACCGGTCCGTCCCCGCCTCCCGGATCAGCTCCCTATACTGTTCGATCAGATCGTCCAGACTGCGCCAGCCGCCGTTGTCTCCCATCTGAATGACCAAAATATCTTCCTCCTGACTGCCATACCGAAGGCTGCGCTCCAGGATCTCCCTGCTGTCTTCTCCGCCGACGCCCAGATTTCTGACGGGCATACCGGTCAGTTCCGCCAGCACAGCGGGATAAGAGACGCCGTCTCCGCCATATCCTTCCGTGATGGAGTCTCCCCACGCGTTGATCTCCTCCGCCGCTGTATTCGTGGCGGCGAGTGCCGCGTTCTCGGAAGCCGCCGTCGCGTTTGTGTTTTCTTCTTCTCTCATCTCTTCTTTCCCCGAACCGGCAGAACCGCCCGTTCCGCCTCCCTGACCCGCCTGATCAGGGGTCCCGCACGCGCAGAGGCATGCCAGCAGAACCGCAACTATAAGGTTTCTGAATTTCATGCAAAATATACCCCGGTTAAGTCTTTCCTGGTTCCTGAAAGGGACCTGCACAATACAAATCCCGTCCGGCGCCGGATTTCTGTTTCCCGAAGAGACCTGTACAGCCCCTCCGGCGCGTAAAAAAAACTGTCGCCTATTTCATAATAAGCGACAGTTCCTGTAGATAGCAATATGATCTGATTATGCGATTGCCTTCTTGGCAACGTCAGTCAGAGCTGTGAAGCCTGCTGCATCGTTGACTGCAAGCTCAGCGAGCATCTTGCGGTTGATGTCAACGCCTGCGACCTTGAGGCCGTGCATAAGCTGGCTGTAGCTGATTCCGTTCATTCTTGCTGCAGCGTTGATACGAACGATCCAAAGAGATCTCATCTGTCTCTTCTTCTGCTTTCTGCCCGCGAATGCGGATGTCAGAGCACGCATAACAGACTGCTTTGCGATTCTGTACTGTTTGGATCTTGCTCCTCTGTAGCCCTTAGCGAGCTTCAGGACTCTGTTGTGTTTCTTTCTCGCATTAAGTGCGCCTTTAATTCTGGCCATTTTTATATCCTCCGTTCTATGTCAGGCACAACGTTGATTGTGCACCATTATTTGAATTACAGATAAGGCATAACCTTCTTCATTGTCTTTACGTTTGTGATATCTGCCAGAATAGGCTTTCTGAGGCTTCTCTTCCTCTTTGTGGTCTTCTTGGTCAGGATGTGGCGCTTGTTGGCTTTGAATCTCATAAGCTTGCCTGTGCCAGTCATTTTGAAGCGCTTTGCAGCAGCTCTCTTAGTTTTCATCTTGGGCATTTCGATTACCTCCTTGTTGCCAAATGCGGTTCCGGATCCGCCATCGGCCCGCTTTGCTTTGCAGCCGCGGCCGTCTGTGACAAAGTTCTATCCACCGACTTCAGCGTGGAAAACCCGGTCCTTCATTTTTTTGATTGCGGTTTTCACTCTCTGTCAAAATACTGCCTGACAGATTCCTCTATTCAAACCGGCTGCAGCTGAATCAGCCGCATGCGATCTTTCGGGCCAAAAACCTGAAAGATTACTGTTTCTTGCCGGCAAGAAACATTGTAAGGGTGCGTCCCTCGACCTTGGGAGTCTTATCTACCTGCGCGCAGTCCTTGAGCGCCTCCGCGAAATCCGTCAGGATGTGCGCGCTCTGCTGCATGTGGGCCATCTCACGTCCGCGGAAACGAAGTGTCACTTTCACGCGGTCGCCCTTTGTCAGGAACTTTCTCGCCGCATTGATCTTGGTCTGCAGGTCGTTCGTGTCGATGTTGGGGGACATACGGATCTCCTTGATCTCAACGACATGCTGCTTCTTCTTCGCGTCCTTCTCTTTTCTGGTCTTCTCATACTTGTACTTGCCGTAATCGATGATCTTGCACACCGGAGGCTTCGCGCCGGGAGAGATCTTGACCAGATCAAGGTTTGCTTCTTCCGCCAGTCTTCTCGCTTCATTCGCGGACATAATCCCGATCATCTCGCCGTCAGGTCCGATCACACGGACTTCTCTGTCGCGAATCTGTTCATTGATGAATAAATTGTCGTTATTGTTTCTAATTGCTGTACCCTCCACAACTAAAGACAAAAGAAAAACAGCGGTACATGTCGCACCGCTGCTCACAAATCTCACATTCCCGCGCTCCGCTGTGGCCTTCAAAGCCGGAGCCGGTTCAAATGGATTGGTATTGACCACAAAAGCTTTCGCCGTTGGGTGAGAGCGGTAACTCTACTTTATTGTACCAATACGTATCTTTTCACGTACCAA
>DLYC01000112.1:0-425 GCA_003447895.1 Lachnospiraceae bacterium
AGCTACGACGAGGAGAAGAAGGAGATCACGGCGCAGATTATGGGACAGGTGCAGAAGGAGATCCTGCAGCGCATGATCTATGAGAGGCTTGGAATGGTCGTCCGATTCGGGGACCCCTCGATCATTTACAAAGAGACGATCGCGAGAGCGACAGAGGGCGTGGGCCACTTCGAGCCCCTTCGCCACTATGCGGAAGTGCACCTCCTTCTGGAGCCGGGCGTTCCGGGGAGCGGCCTTGTGTTTGAGAACCGCTGCAGGGCCGATGTCCTGGCCGTCAACTGGCAGAGGCTCATCATGACGCACCTCGAGGAGAAGCGGCACCGCGGCGTTCTCACGGGGGCAGAGATCACCGATATGAAGATCTCTCTTTTGACCGGAAAGGCGCACCTCAAGCACACGGAGGGCGGAGATTTCCGCCAGGCGAC
>DLYC01000112.1:553-2140 GCA_003447895.1 Lachnospiraceae bacterium
CGCCTGGAGATTCCACAGGACTGCCTGGGCAGGGCCCTCACGGACCTGCAGCAGATGGGCGCGAATTTCACGCAGCCGGACCTCGAGGAGGGGCGCTCCGTCATCACGGGAAGCGCGCCGGTCTCCAGGATCGCCAACTACGCGGAGACGCTGGCGGCCTACACGAGAGGAGAGGGGCAGATCACCTGCACGCTCAAGGGCTATGAGCCCTGCGTCAATGCCGAGGAGGTCATCGCGGCCTCCGGCTACGACCCGGAGCTGGATCTTCGAAACCCGACCGGATCCGTCTTCTGCGCGCACGGGGCGGGCACGCCGGTGCCCTGGTACGAAGTCCGGGAGCGCATGCATGTCGACTCCGGCTGGCGGGACCCCTCGGACGGACCGGGGACCGGAAAGGCGATGCAGGGATATGACGAGTCCTGGGAGGAGGACCTCCGTTACGAGGGATTCGGAAGGACCGGAATGCGCGGCGGCGTCAAAAAAGAGGAAGCCCCTTCTTCTTTCAGCGAGCGGGAGGCCCGTTTCTTCGCCGAAGAGAATGAGCTTCGCCGGATCTTCGAGCGGACCTACGGCCCTATCAAAAGCCGTTTCGGAAGTGACGAGGACGATGACGGAGCAGGCAGGGGCGCCCGCAAATCGTGGAAGAAGGCATCGCGCGTCATAAGCGCCGATCCGCCGGACAAGCGGTCCCATCTTGCCAAAAAAGTGACCGAGAAAGAGTACCTCCTGATCGACGGATACAACATCGTATTCGCCTGGGAGGACCTGCGGGAGCTGGCGCTGAAAGACATCATGGCGGCCCGAGACAAGCTGATCGACATGATCGTGGACTTTGCGGGCTTTCGGAAGGAACATGTGATCCTGGTCTTCGACGCCTACAAGGTGCGCGGAGGACGGGGCGAAGTGATCCATGTGGGCGGGATCGACGTCATCTACACGAAAGAGGCGGAGACGGCGGACCTCTATATCGAAAAGGCGGCCCACGAACTGAGCAAAAAGTATAAGGTGACAGTGGCCACTTCCGATGCCGTGGAGCAGGTGATCATCTACGGCGCAGGCGCTTTCCGCATGTCCGCGCAGAACCTCCTGGAGGAGCTCGTCAAGACAAAGAGCCTGATGCGCGAGCACTATGAGAAGAGGGAGGGCACTAAGGGCGGCGGTATTTTGGCAGGGATGAGTGAGGAGACGGCCAAAGCCCTCAAGGAGCACCTGGACAGCCTGGATGACCCGGACAGCGGCGAGTGAGATTGCGCTTTCCTTTTAGGGCCAAATAGATTAGAATAGTGGTATGTATTTGGGATTCACAAAATGCTTTGATTGGCGTTAAGCCGGAAAGGGGTTACTTATGGCAGTCAGATTATTCAAATGTGAGAAGTGTGGAAGCATGGTTCTGAAATTAAACGCGAAGGGATGTAATCCGTCCTGCTGCGGCGAGCCTATGAAAGAGATGGAAGCGGGCGTCACGGATGCAGCGAGAGAGAAACACGTTCCCGCTGTTACGGTTGACGGCGACACCGTTACTGTTCAGGTAGGTTCCGTTGCACATCCCATGATGGATGCTCACTACATCCAGTTCATCATCCTTGA
>DLYC01000112.1:2266-2879 GCA_003447895.1 Lachnospiraceae bacterium
CAGATCCTGTAGCAGCTTACGAGTACTGCAACCTGCACGGATTCTGGAAAGCGGACATCTGATCGGATCGGATTGTCGGAATAATGAAAGTGAGGGGCCGGTGGTGTGACGCCGGCTCCTTTTCTGATACCAAGGAAGGAAGTACAGATTTCGATATGGCACAAAATTTTGCAAAAAAGAGCAGTCGATGCCCTGTCTCAAACAAGTGCGGCGGCTGCACGATGATCGATGTCCCCTACGCGGAGCAGACAGAGAAGAAACAGGCGCTCGTGGAGGAGCTGATCGGCAGATTCGGAAATGTGGAGCCCATTGTCCGGATGAAGAATCCCGATCACTACAGAAACAAGGTGACCAGCGTGTTCGCCCCCGACAAGAAGGGAAAGCCGGTCTGTGGTATCTACAGGGCCGGAACCCATGAGGTCGTGCCGGTCAAGTCCTGCATGCTGGAGGACCTGCGGGCGGACCGGATTATCCAGACAGTCTTCGAACTCATGCTGTCCTTCAAACTCCGCGTCTATGACGAGGACCGCAAGACGGGCTTTCTTCGCTATGTGCAGGTGCGTACAGCCCGAGGCACGAAGCAGGTGATGGTGACACTTGTCACGGCGGACGC
>DLYC01000002.1 GCA_003447895.1 Lachnospiraceae bacterium
GGTAACGCATGGGCATGCAGACCGAGTTCAGCTTTGTGAGCTGCTTGAGCACTGCGGCCGCGCCGGGGACAAAGGACTGGATCAGAATGATGGAGCCCGACAGGATCGCGACCATCTTGATGCCGTTCACATAGGCGCCTGCGTCATTTTTCTTCAGAAGCGCCGCAGGGATGAACTTCTGGGAGTCCTCATTGTCAAGGAGCATACGCAGCGGTGCGTCAATACTGATCACGAGCGTGGAGAGCTGACCGACCGCATTGCACAGCGCATAGACAATCAGCAGCGTATCCCCGATGCCGTAGTACTGGCCCAGTTTCTGGAAGGCCCAGTAGGAACCGTTCGACACATAAGAGTTGAAGCTCTCCTCCGACTCGTTGATCACGGCGGGATCAAACATCATACCCATCGCGATCGTTCCGAGGATCGCGCAGACAACGACCATGATTGCCAATGTGATCATGGCTTTCGGGAAGCCCTTACTGGGATCCTTGACCTTGTTAACATAGGGAGAGATCTTCTCACATCCGCCGACCGCAAACACCAGGATCGAAAGGGATGTGAAGTACTTGACGTTAAACTGCGGGATCAGGCTCTTCATGCTCAGGTCCATGGACACATAGTCCGCGCCGGGATTGATCACACGCGCGGCAAAGATCATAAGGATGTAGAGGATCGACATCACGAACATGCTCGTGCCGGCAATCGTCGCCAGCTTCTTGAGCGGATTGAGACCGCGGCTCGCAACCCAGCAGAAAAGGAGAAGGACCGCAAATGTGACCAGCTGCACCCCGATCGTGGGGAATGTGTCATAGGTCTGCGCGTTCCTGAACACAGCCCAGCTGAGCGCCTTGAGTCCGCCGGAGGACTTGCTCGCGATATAGGTGATGTGGCACGCCCAGTATGTCCAACCTGCGTAGTAAGCGAGCTTGGGTCCGGTCGTCTTCAGGATCCAGGAACTGACGCCACCGCCGGATTCCTTGAAGGCAGATCCCAGCTCACCGACCATGAGCGCATAGGGGACAAAATAGAGAGCAAACATCAGGATCCAGCTGAAGATAACCTGAATGCCGTTAAAATAGACAAATCCGTTCAGGACATTACCAAATCCCCAAACGGTTGAAAATGCCATAAAGGCGAGAGTTGACCATTTGATATATTTTGTATTCATTTCCAAAAAGCTCCAGTTAAGTAAAGGCGATTAGTCTTTGCTTTTAATCTTTTGTTTGATCTGTTGTAAGCAGGCACTCCGGAATCCTGCCGGAGCGCCGCATGCTTAAAACTTCAGTTTATAGTTACCATCTCCCGCTCCCTCCACGGAGGACGAGAACAGGACCTTCGCGGCTTCGATCAGATACGCCGTGTCCTTCGCGCCTGCTGTCTCATAAGGCGAGTGCATGGCCAGCTGCGGAAGGCCGATGTCCACCGTATTGAGCGCCACCTGGCTTTGCGAGATATTGCCGAGCGTGGAGCCGCCGAGCATATCCGAACGGTTTGTGAAGACCTGATAAGGAACCCCTGCCTCCTTGCAGATCGCGCGCATGATCGCGCCGGAAACCGCATCGGTCGTGTACTTTTGGTTGGCGCTGTACTTGATGACGATTCCCTTGTTGAGGTATGCGCGGTTGGTCGGATCCGTCTTCTCCGCGAAATTCGGATGGACAGCGTGTGCATTGTCGGCTGACACAAGGAAGCTGGACGCAATGCTCATCAGATACTGATTTTCCGTCCTTCCCATGGCCCTGTTGATCCGGTGCAGCGTATCGCGCAGGAATGTCCCTGCTGCGCCCTGCTTCGTACCGGAACCGACTTCCTCATTGTCAAAGACGCAGTGCACGGCAACTGACTCCTTCGGCGATGCCGCAAGAAAGCCCTTCAGGGATGCGAATGCGCACTGCAGGTCATCGAGGCGCCCGCTCGCCACAAATTCACCGTGAAGACCGAGGGCAGTCGCCGGCATGCGGTTGTAAAGGAAGAGGTCCGTGTCCAGAATCTCCTCTTTAGAGACCCCCGTCTCAGATGCGATGAGCGAGAGAAAAGCATCTTCTTCCTCGCCCTTCTCGCAGAACAGCGGCAGCATGTCCACCTGCGCGTTGAACTTGTGTCCGTCGTTGACCTGGCGGTCCATGTGGATGGCAAGGTTCGGAATGATCAGAAGGTCGCGGTCCACGTTCACGAGCCTTGTCTCAATCCCCTCGGACGTTCTGACAATGACCCTGCCTGCTACCGAGAGCGGCCGGTCCAGCCACGGTGCGCACAGCATGCCCCCGTACTTCTCCACATTGAGCTTCACATACCGCTTGTCCACTGTGATCTCCGCATTGTCCTTAATCTTAAAGACAGGCGAATCGCAGTGGCTGGCCATCATCTGGAATCCCATATAGTCCGCTTTGGGAATTCGGAACGCGATCAGCGCGGAATCATTTCTTGTGACATAATAGCCGCGTCCGACCTCGAGGTTCCATTCTCTTCCCTCGTACAAGCGGGTCATTCCGGCGTCCTTTAAAATGTCACACATATTCGAAACCGCGAAGAATGCATTCGGGCTGTGATCCAGGAATGAAAAAAGCTCTTCGTTTACGTGATTATAATTCATCTTATCACCACCTTTATTTACATATTTTCACGTAATGAACCCACGTGATTATACCACTAAATCCCGTGTTATAGGGTCTCTTTAAGCTTTATTTTATGATTTTCTATGAAAATCCATAAAGAGTCTGGGGAAATGGGGGACAGCTCGCATTCAGGCTCAGCCTCAAACACAATTCCACCGCCGAATATAAAAAGTGTTTCCGGAAAGGAGTATAGCGGTTTTGTCCTGTTATGCTATAATGAGGGTCTGGATTGAATCAAAAATGTGAGGAGATTAAATTGGACAACTATCAGGAAATGGACGGGATTCTCATTGAAATACAGTCGGACGCCAATGTACTTAAGATGAAGGAGTTTGTGCAGCACGGGAATGTCTCTACCTATGAGCACTGCGAGAGCGTGGCGAAGCTAAGCTACCTCATTGACAAGCGCCTTTCGCTCCACTCCGATCTGAAAGTTCTGCTGACAGGTGCCATGCTGCACGATTTTTATCTGTATGACTGGCACGAAGACGGAGACGGTTCGCATAAGCTCCATGGATTTACGCATGCGAAGAGGGCTTGCGACAATGCCAAAAAATGCTTTGCGATCGATGATGAAACGAGTCATGTCATCTATTCCCATATGTGGCCGCTGAATCCGGAGCGTGTCCCCAGGTCGAGGGAAGCGTGGATCGTATGCCTGGCCGACAAATATGTCTCTCTCAAGGAGTCGTTGTTCAGGAGGCACGCCTGACAATGTGGCTTAGCAGATATATTTGTCTCTTTTTCATATACAGCCTTATGGGGTGGATCTATGAGACACTGTATTGCACGATTAAGAGCAGTAAATGGCAAAATAGAGGCTTCCTATACGGCCCGGCCTGCCCGATTTACGGGACCGGCGCCGTGGCCATTTCCCTGGTGATGAGGGCGGCTCTCGCAAACGTGGTCATGCTGCATGTGTGGCATGTCTTTCTGATTGCGTTCATTGGGAGCGCGTGCATTGAGTATCTCACTTCATGGGGACTGGAGAAACTGTTTCACGCGGCCTGGTGGGATTACAGCGATCTTCCGCTGAATCTTCATGGGAGGATCAGCTTGTTTACCAGTCTGGGTTTTGGCATTGCAGGGCTCCTGGTCGTGTACAGCATCGCGCCGTTTACGGAAAACGCCGTCGATCGCATCATTCCCATAGCGATCGAGCTTCTGTCGCTGTGCTTTATCTTCGCGTTCGCGGTCGATCTGACGCTTACGGTAACGGTCTTGTACCACTTCGACAAAATGGTGGTGCGCGTGGAGAATTCCTTCAACCAGAGTATGGAAAATATTGTGGACACGACCGTCCAGAGGTCAAGCCGGGTGAAAAACAGCATCATTGAGAAGGGCCGCCTCGTGAACGACCAGGTCAGTTCCATGAACGGGCTCATGAAGAGCACGATCCGCAGGATCCATCTGTTCCGCGACCGGGACGAGAATAGGAAGACGATGAAAAACCGGTATCTGACCAGGCTTAAGAATCTTGCGTTCAGCAGGAGTCGGGCAGATGAGGAATAGCTTTGCGACGCGGGACACCGATATCGGGAAATCTAATCGGGTGATTCGGTATAGGATTTCCTTCATCAAATGATTGCCAGGATACCTTTGGCACTTCTGAGGGCCGCATCCTTAAAATGATTGCCCGGGTTCATCTCAAGGGTCACATCGATCCCTTCTTCCCGGAAATGTCCCGCTATTCTTTCCGTATTTTCCTGTACAACCTTCAGGTACCGGTTTCTTGTCCTTGCCTCTTTATTTCCGAGTGAAAGATATATCCTGTCCGGTTTTCTCTTCATTTCATGAGAAACCACATATTCCTTAAAATCCGGAAACCACAGGGAGCCCGACATACTTGCCGCACGCTCAAAAACATCCGTATGATACAGCGCATACAATGCAAAAAGCCCCGCAAGAGAATAACCTGCAATGCTGATATGAGAAGGCGTTCCGTCTATCCTTTTCAGACACTCCGGAAGGATATCATCCAAAAGGAGCTTCAGGTATTCATCCGCTCCGCCTGTACATGGCGTATCATTTGGTGCTATCGGCGGACAAG
>DLYC01000216.1:0-2180 GCA_003447895.1 Lachnospiraceae bacterium
TTTGCGCGGTCAGATCTGCCAGTCGATCGGCGTCTCCCCGTGTGCTTCCAAAAATTCGTTGCAGCGGCTGAAATGCCTGCATCCGAAGAACCCTCTGTAAGCGGACAGAGGACTTGGGTGCGGGGCCTTGAGGACCAGATGCCGGGGATTTGTCACCATGACCGCTTTGGTCTGCGCGGGGGTTCCCCAGAGCATGTAGACGATGGGCCGGTCCTCTTTCTCGACCGCCTCGATGATCGCGTCCGTAAACTTCTCCCAGCCGTGGTTTCTGTGTGAATTTGCCTGATGCGCCCGCACAGTGAGGACGGTGTTTAAGAGAAGAACGCCCTGCTCCGCCCATTTCGTGAGGCACCCTGAATCCGGCATCCGGCATCCCACGTCATCGTGCAGTTCCCTGTAGATATTGATCAGGGAGGGCGGGATCTCCTTCTGGTCCTCAGGGACGGAGAAGCAGAGTCCGTGGGCCTGGTGCACGTTGTGATAGGGATCCTGCCCCAGGATCACCACCTTCACCTTCTTAAGCGGCGTCAGGTGCAGCGCGTTAAAGATCTGGTCCGGAGGCGGAAACACGGTGTGCGTCTGATATTCCTTCTGTACGAATGCGTACAGGTCCCTGTAATAGGGTTTGGCAAATTCCGCTCTGACAGCGGGAAGCCAGTCTCCTGAAATCTGCGGCATAACGATCACTCCACGGTAAGGGCTGCCTCACCCAGCAGCGCGACAACGTAATTCCAGACATTCTTCGCCGAAGAGATGCTCATTCTCTCCTTCACGGTGTGGACATTCTCAAGGCTGGGTCCCGTCGACAGACAGTCGAGCCCGGGGAGCTTTCCGGAGAGGACGCCGCACTCGAGGCCGGCGTGGATCACTTCCACTTTGGGTTCTTTTCCCGTGTGTTTTCTGTACGTTTCCACGGCCAGGTCCCTGAAGGGAGAGTTTTCCTTAAATTCCCAGGCGGGATAGGAAGTGCGGACGGTGAAATCCGCGCCGAATCCCTCTGCGAGGCAGGCCAGTCTTTCCAGCGTATACTGCCCCTGTGAGTTCACGCCGCTTCTTACCATGAAGACGGCCCTCACGAGCTTCTCCTCCGTCGCGATCACGCCGAGGTTCAGAGAGGTCTGCGGGAAGCCCGCGATCTCCGCGCTCATATGGGTAATTCCCGTGGGAAGCGCCATGAGAAACCGAAGCAGATGGATCGTTCCCCTCTTTGTGATGACATGTTCCCTCGAAACGGCTTCCCACTCCGGCTCCCATTTCATCCCGGGATCGGTGGCCCGAAACTCCTCTGCCATCTCACCGGTCACCTGATTCAGGGTGCTCTCGATCAGATTTCTGTCGACCGCCGCGGGAAACTGTATTTTGGCAAATGCGTGGGGAGGGATCGCGTTGTCCGCGTCTCCTCCGCTGATCTCTGCCAGCCGGAAAGGCACTGTATTGTACAGGCGGTACAGGGCCCTCACAAGGAGGCGGTTCGCGTTCGCACGTCCCAGGTGGATGTCCGCGCCCGAATGTCCTCCCACAAGGCCGCTCAGGCGGATCGTGAGGCATCGGCCGGCTTTGTGCTTTCTGTTTACAGGCATCTCAAAGACTGCCTCTGCTCCGCCGGCGCATCCGGCGCAGAAAACGCCCTCTGACTCATTGTCCAGGTTGAGGAGCCTTCGGCTCTTAAGTTCAGACAGGTCGATCCCTGACGCGCCCACAAGTCCAATCTCCTCATCTGCGGTAAAGATGCACTCAAGGAGCGGATGCCGGATCGAATCATCATCGAGCGCTGCGAGCATCATCGCGACGGCAATGCCGTTATCGGCGCCGAGCGTCGTCCCGTCCGCATGCATCCAGTCGCCGTCCGTGATGATCCTGACCGGTTCGGTCAGCATGTCCGTGCTCTTGTCGGAGGACGCAAGGACCATATCGATGTGCCCCTGAAGGGCGATCGCGGGCGCGTCCTCGCAGCCCTCGGTGGCATCTTTCGTTATGATCACATTGTTCCATTCGTCCTGAACAGCGAAGAGTCCTCTCTCCGCGGCAAAAGAGACAAGGTAGTCGCTGATCGCCTTTGTGTGCCCCGAGCCGTGCGGGATCGAAGCGATCTCTCTGAAATAGTCAAATACCTTGTCCGCGCTCACTTTTACGGCGTTCCCGGGAGTTTCCGGGGACGCGCTCTCCTGCGGCGCCTCTTC
>DLYC01000216.1:2300-3389 GCA_003447895.1 Lachnospiraceae bacterium
CTTCCACGGCCTTTGCGGCCCCGTTCATCCTCTTTTTCATATAAGCGCCGGCAGTTTTTTTCCGGCTGTTTCTCCGTGTCCTTTTTAGAATTGCCACGATACCTGGCCTCCTTGTACTTTTACTTACGGCTCGCTAAGCGGGCCGGCTTAAGAGGCGTCGGAAATCCCCTCTCGTTACAGTCTCACCGGGATTCCTTTCTGCCTCAGATACTCCTTGACTTCGCGGATCTCCAGTTCCTTATAGTGGAAAAGAGAGGCCGCAAGAGCCGCTTCGGCCCCGCCTTCTGTGAGCGCCTCATAGAAATGCTCCAGCGTGCCGGCGCCGCCCGAAGCGATGACAGGGATCGACAGATTGTCCGCGATCGTCCTCGTCAGTTCCAGGTCATAGCCGGCCTTTGTGCCGTCACAGTCCATGCTGGTGAGAAGGATCTCTCCGGCCCCCAGCTTCTGGGCGCGGATCGCCCATTCCACGGCATCGACTCCGGTGTCGATCCTTCCGCCGCTTCTGTAAACGGTCCAGCCCTCTCCGTCTTTTCTTCTTCTGGCGTCAATGGCGACGACCACGCACTGGCTTCCGAAGCGCTCGGCCCCCTCACTGATGAGTTCCGGCCTCAGGAGCGCGGCGGAGTTGACAGAGATCTTGTCGGCGCCCTCCCTGAGGATCGCTTTCATGTCCTCCACGGTCCGGATCCCGCCGCCCACAGTAAAAGGGATGAAAACTCTCTCCGCGACTCTTCTCACCATATCGGCAACGGTCTCTCTCGCGTCACTGGTCGCGGTGATATCCAGAAAGACCAGCTCATCCGCTCCGGCCCTGGAATAGGCCTCTCCCGTCTCGACCGGGTCGCCCGCGTCGCGAAGCTGCACGAAATTGATTCCCTTCACAACACGTCCGTCCTTGACGTCCAGACAGGGAATGATTCTTTTTGTAAGCATAATAACCTCCAATCCGCAGCGCGGAGCGCGGCGCGGTGATCCTTCGGCATGAGCCTTTTCAGATTCTCAGGAAATTGTCCAGGATCTTCATTCCCACCGCCTCACTCTTTTCGGGATGGAACTGGCAGGCGAACACATTGCCGCTCTCGACAG
>DLYC01000131.1:0-2423 GCA_003447895.1 Lachnospiraceae bacterium
TACATATCGCTCCCTCCCGGTCGAAGCCGCAGTGCGCTAAGACGCGCAAACTGCCAACAAAAAAACTCCGCGGTTGTACCGCGGAGCCGAATTTTCATAAGTTTATGAAATAAAGATATCCCTGTGGGTCTCTCAGCAGTCCTGGTTTTGTTTAACGACAGGATGGTACAAACGAACTGTCGGCGCACAGCGCCTTTTCAGTATAGCACTGCCCGGGAAATAGTCAAGCTGTGACATAGCTTGTCAAACGATCGGAGTTTACTCTATAATCAGACTCGTGCGGAAGGATTCCGCCGGACTGCAGACTTGCCTGAGACAGGAAGAGTCAGAAACAGGAAAGATTTGAGTCAGGAAAGATCAAGGACAGGAAAGGAAAATCTATGAATCACAAAAATGCCGTCATCGAACTTCTTCGCTTTGTATTTGCGTCCTGCATTATCTTCTTTCACGTGTCCCGATTCGATCTGCATTTCGCCAATACCACTCTCTTTACGATCGGGCCGTGGAATGTCAATTTTTTCAGGCTGGGGAACCTGAGCGTCGAGTTCTTCTTCGTGGTTTCCGGCTATCTGATGGCCTCTTCGGTCTATCGGAAGATCACCTCGGGCCAAAAAAGTGAGATATCCATAGGGGAAGAGGCCTGCGCGTTTCTGTTTAAAAAGGTGCGCGCGATCTATCCCTGCTATGCGCTCGCCTTCTCCTACATCGCGGTTGTCATGCTGATCCGTGACCACGATCTTGGCGGTATCCTCAGATCGCTCCCTTCTCTTCTCTTTTTGCAGAGAACCGGCATCTCGGAGGAATCCTTTGTCAGTCTGGCCTGGTATGTCAGCTCCATGCTGATCGCGATGGCTCTGATCTATCCTCTCCTGAAAAAGTACTACTATACCTTCACGACGCTGATCGCGCCGCTCGGCGGCCTGCTCCTCATCGGCATTCTCATCAAAATGACCGGAAATCTTCTGGGCACCCTGGACTGGTTTGGTTTCACCTACAAGTGCAACCTGAGAGCCCTTGCCGAAATAGCGCTCGGGACAAGCTGCTTCGAGGTCGCAAGGCGCATCCGGCAGGTCCGTCTTGGCACGGGGACGAGAGTTTTTCTCTCCGTGTCCGCCTTTTTGTGCCTGCCGGCAGCCATCGCCTATATGTGCAGTGACAACCTTAATTACAACGGACAATACCTGCTCATGATCCTGTTCATGACCACGATCCTGTTCAGCAGGGTCGGATACTTCGGGTCCTGTGATTTCCTCTATCAGTCCCGCCTGTTTACGTATCTGGGGTCTCTCAGCATGCCCATGTTTTTCTTTCAGAATATATTCCGGAGCCTTCTCTCAATGCTCTTTAAGGATATTACGATCGTTCCGGCAGTCCTCTTTGTCTATCTTGGGACTATACTCCTTTCCGTGATCATCCAGTTTCTTTTCAGAAGTCCCGGGAAGGCGAAGGCAAAGTAGACAGCCAAAGCAGGAAACCGCCGCCTGCAAGCTCCCTTCTGTTCACTCCGCCTGCATGCTCCCTTCTGTTCACTCCGCCTCGTTACCCGCGTGGTTGTCCGTGATCAGGTTCTTGAAGAAATCCACCGCGCCGGGAAGGCAGTCGTAGCGAAGCGCCTCATTGACGCCATGGATTCCCTTCTTCTCCTCCGGACCGTAGACAATGGGCGCGAACCGGATGCAGTTGTCGCAGATCTTCTCGTAGAAGGTCGCGTCTGTCGCCGCCGTGAGCACATAGGGACTGCTGATGCAGTTGGGAAATGTCTTCTTCACGGTCTCCTCGATGTAGTGATAGACCTCGCCCTTGATGTCCACCGTCTTGGTGCAGGGGCCACCCTGAAGGACTTCCATCTCCAGGTCATATTTCTGTGCCGCCTTCTTTATGACCGCGAGGCTCTCCTCCATATCCTGGTGGTGGACAAAGCGCATGTTGGCCCCCAGCGTGGCCTCTCTGGGCATGACGTTGCAGGCGTTGGATCCGGAGGCCATCGTGAACGTGATGGTGGTCCTTAACATAGCCGCCGCCTGCCCGTTGATCATGGGCGTAAACCATGTGATGGGGTACCCAAAGAGCCACAGGTTTTCCAGGATCAGGCGGAAGGGGAAGGACGCTGCCGGCGCCAGGGCTTCCAGCATCGCTCTCGTCTCCGGTTCCATCTCACTCCGGAAAGGACAGTGCTTCTCCACATCACAGACAAAGGCCGCAAGGCGCGCGATCGGGGAATTCTTCTGCGGCGTACTGGCGTGTCCGCCCTTTCCTCTCGCGGTGAACCTGACATTGGCCCGCCCCTTCTCCGAGACGCCGATCATGGCAAAGTTTCCCTTGATCCCCATCATGGGATCCGTGTAGATGCCGCCACCCTCGTCGCACACAAGCCAGGGCTTTACCCCTCTCCTTGACAGTTCCTCCACAAGGGCCGGGCATCC
>DLYC01000131.1:2568-5451 GCA_003447895.1 Lachnospiraceae bacterium
GCCTGGAAAAAGGCCATACAGGAGCACTTGGTGTCCACCGAGCCCCGTCCCCAGACTTTCCCGTCCGCGACTTCGCCGGAAAACGGCGGTTTTTCCCACTCATCCGACACGGGCACGACATCCTGGTGTCCCATCAGGACGATCGGATACCGGTCTGATCTTCCCTTCCAGTGATAGAGAAGACTTCCGTCGATCTCGATTTTCTCAAGGCGGCGGTGAACCTGCGGAAACAGCTCCTCCAGGACCTTGTGGTAGCCCAGAAAGGTCTCTCTCTGGTCCGTAAAGGCATAGGAAGTCGTGTCATACTGCACCATTTTGGAGAGCTTGTGCGCGTATTCCTGTGCGCGGATCCCCTCTGCCGGCGGCTTATAGTCGGACTTCTTCGCCGGGATCATCAGGGTGCGGATCAGGCAAAAGACACCGACCGCTATGCAGCACAGTAATAACAGGAGAATGATATTCATACAAACCTCTCAATCTTTTGGCATTCATTTCTTAATCATTATAGTGACCCGCCGTCATTCTAGCAAGTTTCCCCGGTCTGTGCCCTCTGTTTTCCTTTTTGGTCACAGAATCCTTTTTACGCCCCCTTCTATCCTGTATAATGTACTGGAAACCGGTTTTTGACGGGGCCCGGCGGGGAAAGCGCTGCGGCCCGCCCGGTTGTGGCAATTCAGATTTGGCGTTACGCCGGGATGGTCCCTATGACTGATCACGATAAGTATACTTATTCCGCATTTATTTCATACAGACACGTAGAGCCCGATCAGATGATCGCGAAGAGGATCCAGCACAGCATCGAGACTTTCAAGATTCCTGCCGTATACCGGAAGGACGTCTCCCGCAAGCGCTTCCGTAAGGCATTTCGGGATTCCGATGAGCTCAGTCTCGACAAGGATCTGGCGTCCGGGATCGACTATGCCCTGAAGCAGTCGGAATTTCTGATCGTCATTCTCTCTCCGCGCTACAAAGAATCCAAGTGGTGCCTTCATGAGATCGACGAATTCCTGAAGACCCACGACAGGAAAAACATCCTGTGCGTCCTTGCCGACGGGGAACCCGCGGATGTGCTCCCCGAGTCCCTCACACAGGTCCGCTCGGAGGAAAATCCGGAGGAAACAGTCTATATGGAGCCTCTCTGCGCCGATTACCGGCTGGAAAGGAGCATTGCCGAGCGCCTGGAGCTCCCGCGGCTCCTCTCTTCCATGCTGTCCTGTGACTATGACGGCCTCATGAAGCGCCAGGAGGTCTACAGAAGAAACCGGTTTCTGAAAATCGGAGCCGCAGTTCTGGCCGCTCTCACGGTCATCATCGCTCTTCAGCTTCAGAACACGTTCTCCCTGAACCGCTCCTACAAGGAGACCCTTTACAGCCAGTCGCAGACACTGGCGGCGCAGTCCCTGCAGCGGCTGGAGGAATTCAGCAGGGAGGAGGCTCTCTCCCTTGCTCTCAAGGCCCTTCCGGCGAACGGGGAGAAGGATGACACGCCCGTTACCGCGGAGGCGCTCCACGCGCTGAGTAAGGCCACATACCTCTATCAGCCCTATGCCCTCTCCCTTTTAAAGTCGCGGTCCATGCAGAATGAGATCGTCATGCGGCAGATCAGCGATGACAAAAGCCTGATCGCCACCATGGACAGTTCCGCCTGGATCCTGGTCCAGACCGCGTCCGGAAAGAGGCTCTCCTACTGGCAGATCGACGGCGTGGACACGCAGTATTTTGGCTTTCTTCTTCAGGGCAGTGACAATGTCCTCGCCTGGAGAGGCAATAAATTCTACAGCTATGACTATCTAAGCTTCGGCAGGAACTGGTACGTCCGTGTCCCCGGCAGGGAGGACAGCGCGGGCGTACTCTCGGCAGAGCTCATAGGGGATTCCGCCTGCAGCGTCATGACGCAGAGCGGGATCGTGCTCCTGGACCTCCGCGACGGAAAGGTGATCGGGCAGCTCACTTCGGACGCCATAGAGGACGCCTACAGAGAGCGGCATCCCGCGTCCTCCGGCGAAAGCCCCCGGCCCGCCATCCACTTCTACAAGCAGCTGGTCTGCGAGAACGGGGACATCCTTCTGTCCGGCTGTCTCGATCCCTCCCCGGAGGATGGGACCAAGGAAGAACTGCTCTGGCTTTCCAAATGGAACCCGGAGACGAATGCCTTTGCGATCCGCGGCTATGACCTTCCCCCGCACTGCCTGCAGATGAAAGCGGCAGGCGACGAGAGCCTTGTCGCCGTGACCTCGGAGGAGGAATTTAACGCTGCCAAAATCCAATTTCTGGCCGGCAATCCCGATGAGGCCAGGTTCAGCCGCCTGGACGTTCTGTGTTTTGACATAGAGACGCTGGAACTACAGTGGGAGTACGCCCCGGAAGGCACCCAGCCGATCGCCCTCCCGCGCATCACGGATCTTCAGGCAGACGAGGATACTCTCCCGCCCCTTGTGTCCGTGACCTTCGACGTCGACGATTACCTGTTTGAAGCGGAGACCGGCAGAATCTACTTCTCGCTGACCCTTCCCGAGGGCATCGTGCTGTCCAGGGTGACCGATGAAAAGCAGCTCTCCTATTACTGCAACAACCACAAGCTGTACACCGTCCATCTGGCGCAGAAATCCGTAAGCGAGACCGACGGCCTGTCCCCGTTCCCGGACACCGTCCGGGCCGTAGATGCGATCGGTCAAAATATCGTCGCCTTTTCGGAAAACAACATCTACTGGTTCCGCTTCGAACAAGGCCCTCCGCACTCGGGAGAATTACGGCTCTCCTCTGAAGAAGATGACCTGGAATATTTTGACGCGGGAGACAACCTGCTGGGCGCCTACAGCAACCGGAAACTGTTTCTCACGGACCTTAAGAGCGGTCAGGTCACTCGCGAGATCTCCCTCCTTG
>DLYC01000131.1:5624-6531 GCA_003447895.1 Lachnospiraceae bacterium
TGCGACTGGAAGCACGCCGGAAACCTGCCGGACGGCGCGGGCTTTCTCATGCTGTCCAAGGAGGAGGCCACCGGCCATGTCAGGCTCTACACCTATGACATGAAGAAGGATGAATTCAAGCTGTCCGGCTCCCTTTTGGAGGAGGCCGCGTTCAGTGTCGACGCCTATTGGGCGGACTCTTTCGTAAGCCACAACGGCATTGTCTATGCCGCGAGTCCTCATGAGAGCGATTCTCTCCTGTACTACGATGCGGTGCGCGGCGAGCGCGGCACCATCCCGCTGACAGGGATTCCGGCTTCCATGATCCTGGCCAAGGCCTATAATGATCACGTAAGCGAATATGAATTAAACGCGCCGACGCTCACTATTTCCCCTGACGGAAACAAGATCTTCTCAACGCTCTGCAGCACCACCACAATGGAAAGATCGTTTATCGTCATAGACCTCCGGACAGGAGAATGCACTCCCCTTAAAACAGAGGACGGACACCCGGGGCGCACCAATGTGGCCGCGTTCAGCGAGGACGGAAGGTCCCTGGCCTGCAGCACCGATTACGCGATCCTTCTCTACGACGAGGGATACTCCGATCCTCTTTCGCTTTCCATCAGCGGGCTCAATGTGCGGTCCATGACCTGGTTTCTGGATGACCTCTGGGTCAAGTTTTCCAACAACATGGTCCGTCGCTATGACAAAAACGGCGAGATTCTTTCCGAGATCACGCTTGACAACAAGAAGGTCCCCGATAACGCCCAGCGGCCGGAATGGACCGTCGTCCCCACTTATTATCAGCAGGCGGCGCTCATGCTGTACGACGAGGGAAACATGAACCTGCTCTCCATGGACGCGCAGGCGACGACCCCAATCCTGCACATTCCGGAATTTGTCTCCTGGAACAACGAGAGCGACT
>DLYC01000135.1 GCA_003447895.1 Lachnospiraceae bacterium
TCAAGCCCCTTCGGGAGCATATCCTGCGCGCTGGCGAGAAGGACAAACTGCCCGTCAAGCGGGAAGAAGTCCGGACATTCCCACATATTTCCGAGAACATGGTCATCCCTGATCAGCGTCCTCACAAAGGACCAGTGGACGCCGTCCTCACTGCGGTACAGGAGCATCTGTCCGCCGTGGTCCCTGTCCTGATTGGCCACAAGGACGCGGAATGTTCCGTCCTCCTCGATCCAGGGCTTTGGGTCTCTGAAGGCATAGGGATTTCCTCCCTCCGGAAGGTCTTTTCCCGTGATCACCGGGTTTTTCGCGTACTTGACATAGTTATCTCCGTCGCCAAAAGCCAGATTCTGGGTCTGGACCTCCTGTTCCTCCCCGTTCTCGTCAATGATCAGCACACGTCCGGTGTACATGATCATCTGCCTTCCGTCGGGGAGCGTTACCGCGTTTCCGGAATAACAGCCGTCGCGGTCATAGGGCCTGTCAGGCGCCATCGCGACAGGCAGGTAGGTCCAGTGAATCAGGTCCTCGCTGACTGCATGCCCCCAGTGCATCGGTCCCCAGTGGGAATCGTAGGGGTGATACTGGTAAAACATGTGGTACTGACCGTCATAATAGGAAAACCCGTTGGGATCGTTCATCCAGCCCACCCTCGCCGAGAGGTGGAAAGCCGGGCGGTCTTTGACATCGATCAATCTCTCTTTCTCTTCTTCGTATCTTCTTGCGTCTCTTAATACCTGACTCATTGCAGCCCTTTCACATTTGTATTCTTTACAGATGCAAGGAGCACGGACTTCCGTGCTCCTGCACCTTTGGGTCCTGTAAAGCCTCAGTCGGCCTTCGCCTTCCGTTCAGGCCTTATGCCTCATCTCTCATACTGTCCTCAAGCGCGTCCACGATCGTCTCCACGACCTTTGTCGCTTTCTTCTGTACGACCTCAGGCGCGTAAGGGAATGTATAGGACACATCGGAGGCCTCCAGAAGAGGCAGGTCGTTGATGGAATCGCCGATTCCGTAGAGCTTGATGTCCCCGTATGTCTCTCTCATATACTCGCGGAGGAACTCCACGCCCTTTCCCTTGGAGCATCCCTTGGGCGCGATATCGATCTCAATGACGTTCTGGAAGGCGTTGACACTGTCGCCCCAGATCTCATTGATCTCTGCCGCCATTCTCTCGGCCTCGTCCAGGCTCTCCGTGTGGATGCTGACCTGGTGGATCAGGCCCTTCGGGCAGTCCGCCACACTCTTTACCACATAATACTTGCCCGGATAATCCATGGGCGCGAAGACGCAGATGTCGCCTTCCACATCCAGTGTGAATCGATAATTTTCAATTCCGTACTTGTCGAGAATGGCCTGCGCGACTTCCGGGTCTACGCCGCGCTTTCGGATCTCCTGAAGATCCTTGTCCACAATATTGGCGCCGCTGCTCGTGATATAGAAGTCAGGCTCCACAAATCCCGTGATAAAGGGTGTCAGGCCGCCGACCTGTCTTCCCGTGCAGAGGCCGAACAGATGGCCGGCCTTCTGGTACTCGCGGATCTTCTCCACGTTCTCGGCGGGGAGCTTGCGGTCGTCCTCCGCCTTGTAGAAATACAGTGTCCCGTCGAAATCACTTGCAAATACTTTCTTCATATCCTTCGGCCTCCTCTCCGGCAGATCACGGTCATACTACGAAGTCATCCCTGACGGACGCTTTGAGCTTCCAGATCGTAACCTTGACATCACCTTTTACCGCGTAGTGGAACTCGTCTTTAGTCGGATAGCTGTGTGCCGAGAAGGTCGCTTCCCCGTCGTTGGCAAAATATTCAACCGTGCTCCTGTCCACAAAGATATCCAGTTTCCTGAGCCCGTTCTCAAGCGGCATCTCCAGCACTTCACCGATCTCTACGTTGCAGCGGTTTTCCATGCCCGATTTGTCGAATGTGCAGACGCCCCTCGCCGCGTCATAATGCATCGTAAGGCCGCCGGTTCCGTCCGCTTTTGTAAAGAGGTTAAAGTCCGCGTCTCCGCCGCCGAAAATCGCCTCGATCTCGCAGGCTGCGGGAAGTGTGCCGTCCGCGGGGGCCTCCCCGTCGCGAAGACCGTAGACAGCGCTCACAGGGGTCTGGAAGAGCTTTCCGTCTCTGATGCGAAGCTCTCTGGGAAGTCCCATGCTGCCCTCCCAGTCCTCAGGCTCCGTGCAGTAGTGATTGTCCGGAAGGCCGATCCATCCGATCAGGATCGCCTTGTCGGGATCCCCGACGTTGGACGCGCCCTGCGCCGCATAGAAGTCGAAGCCGAAATCCAGGTACCGGTATCCGCCGTCCGGCGTAAATGTCAGCGTGTCGTAATCCATAGAACCGATCAGATACACGTTGTGGTTCGTGCTCTCTGCCCTGCCCGGGAGCTTCGTGTACTGGGGCGAGAAGATCAGAAGATCCTTGCCGCTGATATTGACGATATAGGGGCACTCCCACATTCCGCCAAAGCTCTCGAAGCCGGGGACCTTGAGCTGTCCCGCAAATTTCCAGCCGCTCAGAAGCTCCTTTGACTGATAGATGAGGATCGTCCCCTTCTTGTCCAGGGTCTGCGCGCCGATCAGGATATAATACATATCCTTCTCTTCGTTGTAGATGACCTTGGGGTCTCTCTGGTGCTCGCTGTAGTCATCGCGGGGACCGAACAGAGGCTCCGGAAGCTTCTCGGGGCGCCCGTCCGCGCCAAGGATCGCCGCGCATGTCCAGGGCGTGCGCACCCAGTTCTCATCTCTGTGATTTCCGGTATAGAAGAAATACAGGTCATCCCCCGCCGAGATCGCGGATCCTGAGTGGGTACCTTTGTTGTCGTAATCTCTGTCGGGAGAAAGCCCTACGCCTTCGTTCTTCCAGTGCACAAGGTCCTCACTGGTCACATGGTACCAGTACTTGAGCCCGTGTACGGCGCCCCAGGGGCACCACTGATAGAAAAGATGCCATACGCCTTTGTGATACGTAAATCCGTTCGGATCGCTCGAAAGGCCTGTTACCGGCTGCACGTGATAGGTCTGCCTGTAGACCGATTTGGAAATCCTCTCATGCAGCTCCCGGATCTCTTCCGCGCTCTTTAATACTCTATACCTCTCATCTCTGGTCCATTCCCTCATCATTACCTCCCATAACTGAATAGGATCGACTGATACCGATTTCATTTTACCATGTACCGGGGTTACAGACCACCTGAGATTTACAGATCTGAAAAAAACGCGCTTCGCGGAAAAGATCCCGCGGAGCGCGTTCATTTGCATTTTGTACAGACCGGGCACTGTCAAAAAAGTGACAGCCCTCTGTATTTTGCCTCCCGAATCGGAGAAGCTCTCATCCCTTATGCCAGAGCAGCAGTGATGATCGCCATGGAATAAACCTCGATCGCGTTGCAGCCGCGGGAGAGGTCGTTGATCTGGGCGTTGAGGCCAAGAAGGATGGGGCCGTAAGCTTCGAACTGACCCATGCGCTGTGCGATCTTGTAGCCAAGGTTTCCTGCGTTGATGTCAGGGAAAATAAATGTGTTGGCATAGCCTGCGACCTTGGAGCCGGGCTTCTTCTGCTGGCCTACGCGGGGAGAAACGGCCGCGTCGAACTGCATCTCGCCGTCGATCGGGATATCGGGATATTTCTCCTGTGCCTTCCTGGTTGCGTTCTGCATCTTGGTAACGGAAGGATCCTTCGCGGAACCTGCTGTGGAGAAGGAAAGGAAAGCGACCTTGGGGTCGATACCGAAGACCTTCGCGCACTCAGCGGTCTCGCCGCAGATCTCAACCAGATCATCCTCAGAGGGATTGATGTTGATCGCGCAGTCACCCATTGCGATAACTTCTCTTCCGCCGGTAGCCGCTGCACGGACAAGAATGAAGCAGGAAGATACGATGCTGTTTCCGGGTTTCGTCTTGATGATCTGAAGAGCCGGACGAACTGTGTCAGCTGTGGAATAGGTTGCGCCGCCGAGCAGGCAGTCCGCAATTTTCATCTTTACGAGCATGGTTCCGAAGTAGTTGGGCTGAAGAAGGATCGGTCTTGCCTTCTCGGGAGTCATGCCTTTGCTCTTTCTCAGTTCGCAGAAAACATCTACCATCTCGTCGAAACGGTCATATTTGGCGGGATCGATGATCCTTGCGCCGCGGATATTGTAGCCTTCCTCTTCCGCTGCGTCCTGAATCGCTTCCTCATTTCCTACCAGGATCGGTGTCAGGAAATTGCTTGCCAGAAGACGGGAAGCCGCCTCCAGGATTCTTGCGTCTGTTCCCTCTGTGAAGACGATCGTCTTGGGATTCTCTTTCAGTTTCTTGATCATTCCGCCAAAGCCATAAGCACTCATTGTGTATTACCTCCTAATGTATTTTTTGTAAAATCATCCTTAGCAACAATATAACACAAAAACAGGACAAATATCCCTGCGAATTGTTTATCTTTGGGGACAATCCGAAAGTTATTTTTTTATCAAGCCCAGGCTCCGGTATCGGTTCACGCACTGGAAAATCTCCTGCCGCCGGGGCATCGCCATCGCCGGCACATTTCGCCTCGTGTCAGAGAGCGCCGTGAGTCCCTCCTGTCCGATCCGGCTCTCGAGAAGCGCCAGCGCCTCGCGGACCGTCCGATTTCCGTCGAAGATCTCCGCCTCGAGAACTTTCAGGCACTGCGCGAGCGCCTGCACCTGCTCGGTGTCCGCGATCTGGGCAAGTCCCCTCAGGTCCACGTTCTCCCGGTTGATGCTGAAACTGTCCTTTCCCATCACCTTACTCTTTGCGCGCCTCTGGCCGCTCTCCCTGTTCTTTGCACGCGCGGGCACCCTGTCAAAGACCGGCGTCCCTGGCCAGGACGACTCGGGAAGCTCGTTCCCGGGGCCAAAAGCCAGCGCCGCCGCTCTCGCCTTCTCCGTGATCTCCCGCGGCACATACTCGTCCATCTGGATGACCCTGTCCGCGATGCGGAAGTAGGCACCGGAGCTTCCCGCCACCAGCACTGTGGAGATGCCTTCCTTCTCATACAGGTCGCGGGCTCTCGCGATAAAGGGCGTGATCGGCTCTTTCTCCTCCGAGACCACCTTCGCCATCAGGGCGTCCCGGAGCATGAAATTGGTCGCGCAGGTATCCTCATCGATCAAAAAAGTGCGGCATCCGGCTTCGATCGCCTCGATCGTATTGGCCGCCTGCGAAGTACTTCCGCTTGCATTGTCGGAATAAAACCTTCGGCAGTCCGTTCCGCTGGGCAGGTTGTTTATAAACATCGAGATATCCGTACCGCAGATCCTCCTGCCGTCCTCGGCGCGGATCTTGACCGCCGTCTCTTCCGTGATCACAAGTTCCCTTCCGTCTCCGGCGATATGGTTATAAACGCCCCGCTCGAGGGCCTCCAGGAGCGTCGATTTGCCGTGGTAGCCGCCGCCGACGATCAGCGTGATGCCCTTTGCGATCCCCATGCCGGACACTTCGCCTCTGTGCGGAAGGCGGATCGTCACTTCCATCTCCCCGGGCGACCGGAAAGGGACCGCCTTTTGGAGAGGCCTTTGGGACACGCCGCTCTCCCTGGGCAGAACGGACCCGTTGGCCACAAAGGCAACAAGGTCGTTTTCAAGAAGATACCGACGAAGAAAGGCCTGGTCATCCGCAAGCTCCGCGGCGGCCCGCTTTTTCGCCTCATCCTCCCGGTGCCGGAAAAGCGTCCGCTCCGAGATGGCCGGCAGATATTCAAACAGGATCCGGATCAGTTCCCCCGCGCTGATCGATCTTCCGTTTGCCGGAAAGCCGATCTCCATCCTCATGACGATGTCCCCGCTCGCGGGATCCACATGGCAGGCCGTTCTCTCCAGGATCTCCTGCCCCGGCCTGCTGCAGCCGATGAGGCCGCTCTTCCCCGAGCCGTGCGCCCTGAAGGAGAACCTGGCCGCCTCTTCACTGAAGGCCCTCACGAGGCCGTCCTCGAAGGCGATCCGCCTCTCCGCGGTCGAATACAGTTCCCCGGGAAAGCCGCTTCTTCTTCCGCTCACCCAAATGCTGACCTTGGAGGGCGCCGCGAACGGGTCCCCCTGCACATGATCGATACTCAGTGTATATTTTGGAAAGGCCCAGCTTCCCGCAAGGTCCTTGTAAGCGGGATAGCCTTTTCTGTCAATCCTTCTGATCTCCTGTCTCAGTTCCGCGTCTGTTCTCAACTCATACCTCCGTCTGTGAAGCGCCCCCCTCTTTCTCTGCGCGGTCAAGGGGATTTTGTTCCGTCGAATACCGTGAACCCGCATCCTTTCTTCTTGCCGCGCGGTCAGGGGCTTTTCCCGCCTTCGCCGCGCAGTCGGGCTTCCTGCGGTAAGCCTCCGGCAGGCACTATTTTAACACCGGCGGCGTTTTTTCGCAGACAAATTTTAGAAAGAGTTTTAGTAGTACCGTTTCTGCTTTTGTGTTATACTGCAATGAAGCGGTAAAGTATCGCCGTAAATTCAGGAGGTGTTCTATGAGAATCAGCGAAATTCTGAGCAGTAACCCGGTCACGATCTCCATGGAGGTCTTTCCTCCCAAATCCGACGTAAAGCTTGAGTCGGTGCGCGAGACCGTCCGCGAGATCTCAAGACTCCGGCCGGCTTTCGTCAGCTGCACCTATGGCGCGGGCGGCGGCACGAGCCGCTATACGGTCGAGATCGCACGGGACATCAAGGACGAAGGTGTAGCCTCCATGGCGCATCTGACCTGCATCAGCTCTACAAGGGACAGCGTCCACGACCAGATCGAAAAGATCAAGGCGG
>DLYC01000043.1 GCA_003447895.1 Lachnospiraceae bacterium
TTCTTCCCGGCCCAGCTCGGAAGGCTTTATGCCGACAAATATGTGACGGATGAGACCAAGAAAGAGGTCACCGAGATCACCAGAGAGATCATGGACGAGTACCGCGTCATGCTGTCCGAGGAGGAATTCTTATCGGATGAGACGCGCGCGGAGGCAATCAAAAAGCTGGACAATCTGCAGCTTCAGATCGCGAAACCGGAGAAATGGGAAGACGACAGTCAGCTTACGATCCGGGGAGGCGACGAGGGAGGAAATCTCATTTCGGCGCAGGACGAGGCCGGCGCCTTCTGGGTGGAGAGAATGAAGGCCCGGATCAACCAGAAAGTGGACCGAAGCTACTGGACGTCCAAAATACAGCAGGTAAACGCTTTCTACGATCCCTCCCAGAACCGGATCACGCTCTGCGGCGGAATCCTCGGCGGGGATCTGTATAATGTGAATATGTCCCGGGAGGAGCTCTTTGCCAATGTCGGGGACACGATCGCGCATGAGATCTCCCATGCCTTCGATACGACCGGAAGCCAGTTTGACGAGAAGGGGAACCTGAGAGACTGGTGGACCGAGGAGGACAAGAAGGCATTTGCGGAGAGAGCGGACAAGCTGGCGGCTTACTACGACGGAATTGAGCCGTTTCAGGATGTATTCTGCGTGGGCTCCCAGATCGAAGGGGAAGCAATTGCGGACCTTGTCGCGATCAAGATCCTCCTTCGGATTGCCGCAAAGGATCCGAACTTCGATTACGACAAGTTCTTCAAGACCTTTTCTAGGAGCTGGAGGACCATCACTACTGTGCGCAGTGAGTACTACACGCTCCTTCAGGATACACATCCGCTCGCTTATCTGAGGGTCAACGCGGTTGTGCAGCAGTTCCCGGAGTTCTATGAAACCTATGGGATCAAAAAGGGAGACGGGATGTACCTGCCCCCTGAAAAGAGACTGGAAGTGTGGTGATCGGATACTTCAGTCCTAAGTACAGACCAAATGAAAAAGCATCGCTTCGGCGGTGCTTTTTTGACGTATACGCGCTGTTGTGCGGGCGGCAGAGCGGAAGGGGCTCTACGCAGACGCTGAAGAAAGCCTGCGGAGAAATTTCAAAAAAATCTAAAAATATATGTTGACTATTTGTTATATATGTAGTATAACAAATATCAGAAAGAGAACAAAGGCAACAGCCAAAATCCAAAACCTGTTCTCGAAAGTAAGTAATAAAACCTTATTAATGAAGGAGGTATTGAATATGTTTACACCTGCACTTTTTACAAGAAACAGTTTCTGGAGAGATCCTTTTGAGGAGATGAGCGCAATGTTCCCGTCAGTGTTTGATGACGGCGGACTGGAGAAATCTTTCGCGGGATTCAACACCGATGTGATGGAGAAGGACGGCAATTATGTTCTTCAGGCCGAGCTCCCCGGCTTTAACAAGGAAGACATCCATGTAGACCTCAAGAACAACATTCTTTCCATCAGCGCTTCCCACAACGAGGAGAAGAAAGAAGAGGACGAGAAGACAAAGTACATCCGCAGAGAGAGGCACAGCGCTTCCTACAGCAGAAGCTTCCGCGTGGCCAACGTACTGCCTGAGGACATCAGCGCCTCCTACAAGAACGGGATCCTCGAGGTGACCTTCCCCAAGAGAGATGCGCTTCCCGAGAAAGAAGCTCAGAAGATTGAGATCAAATAAATGACTTAGCGGGTGCCAGGCACCATAAACATTTTATAAACTGAAGTTTATAGAAATTTTATGGTGCCTGGCACTATAAACTTTTTATTAAATGGATTACACTTTAGTTCGGAAAATCAGAACAACGAGGTAAAGTGTTATGTCCGAAATTATTTTGGCCTCCGCGTCTCCAAGAAGGAGAGAGCTGTTAAGTCAGGCGGGCTATGTGTTTGATGTGATTCCCTCGAAGGGGGAAGAGATCATCACGAAAGTGCATCCGGCAGAGGTGGTGGAGGAATTGTCGCTTCAGAAGGCACAGGAAGTGGCAGAGAGGATTCTGAGCGGCCGTGAAGCCGCCAAAGATTTTCGAGTGGTGATCGGCGCGGACACAGTCGTGGCAGCGGACCACAAGATCCTGGGAAAGCCCTCCGACCGCGAGGATGCCCGCAGGATGATCACAGAGCTTCAGGGAAATGTGCACCAGGTGTACACCGGCGTCACCCTGATCGTCAGGGACCCGGACGGGAGCCTTCGCACGAGAACATTCCACGAGTGTACGGATGTGGATGTCTGTGAAATGACGCCGGAGGAAGTGGAAGCGTATATCAGCACGGAAGAGCCGTACGATAAAGCGGGCGCCTACGGCATACAGGGAAGCTTTGGGATCTATATCAGGGCGATCCGCGGATGCTACTATAACGTGGTGGGACTTCCGATCTCGCGCCTCTATCAGGAAATGAAAAAACTTCGCATGCAGTGATAGCTGCTGCGAAGTTTTTTTCTTGAGAAGTCTGTCAATCGACCTGGGGATTGGTCTCTAGCGGAACCATTTCTCGCGCTCTCCCTCGGAATACTTCTCCTCGCAGTATCTGCAGCGGTAGACCTTGCGCCTTGAATCCGCCAGATAGAAAATATGGGGAAGCTCCTGCTCCACAGAGGAGATGCAGCGGGGATTGTGGCATTTGAGAACGCCCTTGATCTCCTTGGGCGGTGTCATCTTTTTCTTCTCGACGATCTCGCCGCCCTTGATCACATTGACGGTGATCTCGGGATCGATAAAGGCGACCGCGTCGATGTTCAGGGAATCCGGGTTGCACTCCACTTTGAGGATGTCTTTTCGGCCCAGCTCATTGCTTCGCGCGTTCTTAATGATCGCTACCTGGAAATCCTCCTTGTCCAGATGAAGATAGTGGTAGAGCAGCATGGCTTTTCCGGCCTCTATGTGGTCAAGAACGATCCCTTCTTCGATTTTTCCTACATTTAACATATGGCTTCACCTCCTAACAATTTTTGTGTGCCATCAGTCGACGTGAATGTCAAGGAGCGTCAGGATCAGGGCCATGCGCACATACACGCCATACTGCACCTGCTTGAAGTAGGCGGCTCTGGGATCCTTGTCAATCTCTACGGAGATCTCGTTGACGCGGGGAAGGGGGTGAAGAACATACATGTCGTTTTTGGCGCGTCGCATCAGTTTCTTGTTCAAAACATAGAAATCTTTCAGGCGGATGTAGTCCTCTTCGTTGAAGAAGCGCTCTCTTTGTACGCGCGTCATATAGAGAAGATCGAGCTTTGTGATCACATCCTCCAACTTGATGCACTCCTCGTAGGTGTAGCCCTTCTGTTCCAGAAGATCCGTGATATAATCGGGCACCCGAAGCTCCGGCGGGGAGATGAACACGAAATGAATGTCATCGTAGCGGGCCAGGGTCTTGACCAGGGAGTGCACGGTCCTTCCGAATTTGAGGTCGCCGCAGATGCCGATCGTGAAGTGGTTGAGCCTTCCCTTGAGCTGGCGGATCGTCATCATGTCGAGCAGCGTCTGTGTGGGGTGCTCATGTCCGCCGTCCCCGGCGTTGATGACCGGAATCTCGGAAAACTGGGAGGCCACGAGCGCGGCGCCCTCCTTGTTGTGGCGGATTGCCGCTATATCGGCAAAGCAGGAGACGACACGGATCGTGTCGGCAACGCTCTCGCCCTTGGCCGCGGAGGACTGGGAGGCACCGGCAAATCCGAGGGCCTTTCCGCCGAGATTCATCATGGCCGCCTCAAAGCTGAGTCTTGTTCGGGTACTGGGCTCATAGAAGAGTGTGGCAATCTTTCGTCCGTCACAGGCGTGCGCGTATTTGCCGGGATTCTTCTCGATATCTGCAGCGAGATCAAAGAGCTGATCAAGTTCCTGCGTGGTGAAATCCAGTGGTGAAAGACAATGTCGCATAATACTCCTTTCTGTTGCTGTCAGAGAGTTTCTGTGGTGTGAGATCCTGCTTCCCGGATCTTTTCGGTTTCGGTTTTTCGTCGTTTGAACAATTTGCCCGGACTTTACGTTGCCACTTCAAAGGCCGCCTCTATGCGGGACAGGTATTTCTCGATCGTGTCATCCCAGATCCGGTCCGCGTTCCGGTCCAGCGTAAAGCTCTTTAGGGAGATGGCGGAGATCAGAGTGACTTCGGACCCGTCATAGCGGATGTTGATCGCCATGCCGCCGACCGCATCCGCAAGAAGCGGATACCCTGCCTCTGTCAAAATACTGAACACGGTCTCAGGTCTTGCCTGTAGGATGATGGAGAGCGATGCAGGCGCTTTTTTGCCCCGGATCAGCTCCCGCACATAGGCGCGGACTTCGCCCCACTGTACTAAGGGATAGGGATGGAGAGACGCGTCCTCCCACTCCTTAGAAGAGTAGAAATTCCGGTTGATCCTGCCGTCCAGATGCCAGCTGACCTGCATATTAACAGAAGCCTCCTCCAGCAGAAACGAGTCAAACGTACTGCCGGAAAGAAGCTTCGTCATGAAATTTCCTGTCTTGGTGATCTTAAACGCTCTCATTGCCGCCTCCTGTGTGACTGTGTTCGGTCCATCAATAGAAAAGTCTGCTACAGGTAAATGATCTTGGATGTACCGATGTGAAGGGCGAGCCATGCGGCGATCTGCACGATCAGGATCAGCGGAAGGCCGTAGCGGAATTTGAACTTCCGGTTCTTGTTTCGGAAAATGATCATACCGGCTATAGAACCGATTGAGCCGCCTAAAATGGCAAGAATAAAGAGCACGGACTCCGGAATACGGAATCGGCGCTCCATAGCAAGTAT
>DLYC01000154.1 GCA_003447895.1 Lachnospiraceae bacterium
TCGGGATCAGTTCAGTACTGATTATCGTGCTTCTGGTAGCCAACAACTACTTTAACAGGACGATCGGGCTGATCTCCGGCGGTGAGAAGGCACTCAAGACGGACAACATGATCGCGGTGGTAAGAGCCGATGACCCGGCCGGCGACCTCGGGGACGCGAAGGATTACACCTTCGCCGTGCACACGGTTTCCGGAGAAGAGGGCGGAAGCACCGCCATGATCGAGGATATCGAGAAGGCGCTCTCCTCCAAGATCAAGGTCAAGGAGTACAGCAGCGATATCGAGGCGGCAAGGGCCATGATGGACGGCGAAACGGATGCCGCGATCTACAACAAGGCCTACACGGATGTCATTGCCGAGTCGCTTGAAAACGACAGCTATGAGGACCAGATCAAGATCCTCCACCAGTACGGAATCCAGACCAGCATCGCAGAGGAGACGGTCAAAGTCGGAGAGCCCTTCAACGTGCTGATCAGCGGAATCGACCTGTACGGTGATATCTCGCAGACCAGCCGAAGCGACGTCAACATTATCGTGACGGTGAACCCCAAGACGAAGAGGATCCTCCTCACGTCGACCCCCCGAGATTATTACGTGCCGATTCCGGAAGTTTCGAACGGACAGCGCGATAAGCTCACACACGCCGGTATCTACGGAATCGATGCCTCTATGAGAACCCTCGAGGAGCTCTACGGAATCGACATCACCTATTTCGTGAGAGTAAACTTCGATACGCTGATCAAGCTTGTCGACGCGATGGACGGACTGGACGTCTACGTCGAGTATCCGTTTGACTGCTATACCGATGAATACCATTTTGACAAGGGATGGCACGACATGTTCGGTGACCAGGTCCTTGCCTTCTGCAGAGAGCGATACAGCTTCGCGGACGGCGACAACCAGAGAGGACGTAACCAGGAGCAGGTCCTCAAGGCGCTCATCGAGAAGATGATGTCTCCGGCGATCCTGCCTCACTACGCGGAGATCCTGGACAGCCTGGACGGCTTCTTCCAGCTCAACATGCCGCAGGAGAAGATTGCGGAGCTCGTCAAGATGCAGCTCTCCGACAATGCGCACTGGGAGATCTTAAAGCAGACGGCCGCGCAGGGCGAGGGCGGACTTGAGCCCACCTACTCAGCCGGTTCCACACCGCTTTATGTCATGTGGCCCGATGACGCGAGCGTAAAGCTCAATACCGTCAGAATGGAAATGATCCTGAACGAGGGATACACAACTACGGAAAGCGTCGCGGCAGCAGAGTAAATTGAAAAGAAAAGTGCCGGGCACTGTCAATGAGAATTGGCAGTGCCCGGCACTTTTTGCTTTATTCTGTTCATTCAGCCGCTCGGCCCAATACGGCGGACCGGCACTGTTTTGCCCTGCCCGTTAGTTTAAGTACGGGCGGACCAGAACCTTCGTCCTCTTACGGCCTGCAAACACAAATCCGAGCCTGTAGATAAGAAGATAGGAGATGAGCGCCAGCGCGATGGCGTTGACCACATCTGAGAACGAGTGCTGCTTGAGAAACATCGTCGAGAGAATGATCAGGAAACCGAGAACCGTGATAAAGACTTTGCTTGCCTTCGCGCGCATCAGCCCTGCGTCTGTCTTCCGGGCGGCGATCATGATGCATACAGAGTTGTAAACGTGGATGCTCGGCGTCACATTGGTCGGCGTATCGACCGCGTAGAGGACCCTGCAGAGTCTTGTGAAGAGATTGTCTCTTGGCATCACATCGGGCCGCAGCACCAGTATATTGGGAAACAGGATCGAAACGACAAGAAATACGGTCATTCCGATTGCCAAAAAAGTGCAGACCTCGTGATAACTCTTTTCATCCACAAACAGCATATAAATGACGAAACCCGCGGCATAGACAAACCACAGAAGATACGGGATGATGAAGAGCTCGCAAAAGGGGATCAGATCATCTGCCTTGTTGTGGATGATCGTGTACTGCAATCTGTCCCAGCGCTCAATGACGGCAAAAGTTACCAGATAAAAAACCATATACAGAGCCATCGGCAGGGCGACCCGCATCTTATACTGCAGATAAGCAAAAGGGTCCTTGCCGGCCAATGATCCGTATCCTGAACCTGAAAGCCGGATTTTTTTCATAACATTCCTCATTCGTGCAAGACCGCCGGACGGCCTTGACACAATTCATATAGAACCTTTCTGAATTTAATTTGTAAGTATTCAGCACCCCGGAAAAATGATCAGAATCAGGGGCGGAGAACCCGCTAAGAGTCCTGTAGAATACTACAACCAAAAAACAGAAAATTCAAGGGGGAGTATCCGACTAAGAACAATTCCGGCACCATTTTCCTGGTCAGAGGCCCTCATGCGAGCATTTTTCACAACATGCCGTCTATCTTTTGACTTTGTTTGGTGAAATGAGACTCTTGCGATGACATAAGGACCTTGCTATACTTAAAAACGGTGACTTAAAAAAGACGAATGTCCGCCTCACGAAGAACAACAGGAGGATTACATGTATTCTATCGAAGAAGTAAGAACGACAGACCCCGAGATCGCGGCTGCCATTGAGAAAGAAGTAAAGAGACAGAACGATCACATCGAGCTAATCGCATCCGAGAACTGGACGAGCAAGGCAGTCATGGCGGCAATGGGAAGCCCTCTGACCAACAAGTACGCGGAAGGCTATTCCGGAAAGCGCTACTACGGCGGATGCTGGGTCGTCGACGAAATAGAGACACTGGCAATTGAAAGAGCCAAGAAGCTCTTTGGCTGCGACTACGCAAACGTACAGCCCCATTCGGGCGCGCAGGCAAACCTCGCGGTGGAATTTGCGATCCTCAAACCCGGCGACACCATGATGGGAATGAATCTCAACCAGGGCGGTCACCTCACACACGGCAGCGCGGCCAATATCTCCGGCAGCTACTTTAACATCGTGCCTTACGGCGTAGATGAGAACGGCTTCATCGACTATGATGAGCTGAAGAGAATTGCCATCGAGGCAAAGCCGAAGCTGATCATCGCCGGCGCTTCCGCTTACGGAAGAACCATCGACTTCGCAAAGTTCAGAGAAGCGGCAGATGCCTGCGGCGCAGTCCTGATGGCAGATATCGCGCACATTGCGGGCCTTGTCGCAGCGGGCCTTCACCCGAGTCCCTTCCCTTACGCGGATGTTGTCACCACAACGACGCACAAGACACTCAGGGGCCCCAGAGGCGGCCTGATCCTCGCCAACGAAGAAGCCGCCAAAAAATACAACTTCAACAAGGCAGTCTTCCCCGGCATCCAGGGCGGCCCCCTCGAGCACGTGATCGCAGCCAAGGCTGTATGCTTCAAAGAGGCACTCGATCCCTCCTTCAAGGTCTATGCACAGAGAGTCCTGGACAACGCTCAGGCGCTCTGCAAGGGCCTCCAGAGCAGGGGCATCGACATCGTGTCCGGCGGCACAGACAACCACCTCATGCTCGTTGACCTGACACGCACCGGCCTCACCGGCAAGCAGGTCGAGAAGTGGCTCGATGATGCCCACATCACCGCGAACAAGAATACCATTCCGAACGAGCAGAGATCTCCCTTCGTCACCAGCGGCATCCGTCTCGGATCCCCTGCGGCGACCACCCGCGGACTGAACACAGAGGACTTCGACCGCGTGGCAGAGGCCATCTCCATCGTCATCAAGAAGCAGGAGGCCGGCATCGAAGAGGCCAGGGAAATCATCAGAACGATTACGGAGAAGTATCCGCTGGTTTGAAGCTTAGCTTCCGGCGCGTGTGAAACTTGAGCTTTTGGCGCGGGTGAAACTGCGCTGCCGGCGCGGAAAAGTGAATACAGAGAGTAGTAGGAAGGCTGTCGCCCCGGGGGACCGGGCGGCGGCCTTTTTGCAGTTTGTTGTGTGGCCGGGCAGGGTCAGATGGGCCGGGGAGAAGGTATCTTATTTCGCGGAGTTTTACTATGATCTTTCTGCCGTCCGAGAGAGGGATCGCCCGAAACTCGGGGTCCGCTCCGATGACCGGACCCCTCAGACAGATCGGGCTTTCGGACTGCAGGAGCTGCAGTCCTCACCCTCTCTCTTCCTTCAGAAAGATCATGTAAAACTTGCCGCTCATTCAAAACCCTCTCCCCGGTCCCATCTTAAACCCTGCCCGGCCACAGAATCGGCAGCAGGAAAGGGCACTTGCTTCTGCTGCGGAAGAATGGACCTTCTGGCGCACCCTTGAGGGTGCGCCAGGGGCACTCAAAGAGCAACTCGAAGGGTTTTCCGGGAAAAGGAACACTTGAGTGCCCCTGGAGGGTGTTCCAGGGGCACTGAAAGAGCAACTTGAAGGGTTTTCCGGGAAAAGGAACACTTGAGTGCCCCTGGAGGGTGTTCCAGGGGCACTGAAAGAGCAACTTGAAGGGTTTTCCGGGAAAAGGAACACTTGAGTGCCCCTGGAGGGTGCTCCGGGGGCACTGAAAGAGCAACTTGAAGGATCATCCCGGCAAAGGAACATTTAAGTGCCTCGAGGGTGCGCCGGGGACACTCAAAGAGCAACTTGGCGTGGGAAGGGAAAAGTTGCTTATAATCGTCAGAAAATTCAGATAATTATAAAAATATAAGGTAAGTTGTTGACAAATTGTAC
>DLYC01000165.1 GCA_003447895.1 Lachnospiraceae bacterium
ATATTGTTGATCATCAGCATATTGGCGCTTTTGTAGAGGATCCGGTACAGGACCGCCGTCCACAGGACAATGATCGTCACCAGGATCCCGAATATGAAGAGGTCTTCGTCCCGGGCGAGAATTGCCATGGTCAGATACGCATTGATCGTAAATACAGCCATGCACAGCCGTTGGAGCACCTCAAAGGAGCGCCTGGCCTCGCGCGAAGCCGGAAGCGCCGCATAGGCAAGCACTGTAAACAGCACCATGGATGCCGCAATCAGATATTTACTGTAAGAAACTGCATATGCCTGCATAGTATCACCGTCCTTATGTAGGGGCCTCTCCCCGTCAGAGCGCGCTCTTTCGGTAATGCCCCGTCGTGAAGTTCCTGAAGACTTTGTCCTCTCCCGGCCCTGCGCCATGCGCCATGTAGAAGCGGAGTATGCTTTCCGTCTCCTCTCCGCTTTCCGTTGTAAACGATAAGATCCATCCCGCCGCGCTCATAAGAAGCGGGTCCTTCTTTTTCACAAACGTGTGAAGGGACAGTGGAAGACTGTTGTAGATCACATTGCTGCAGTGCCCGCAGATACATCGAACGGGAAACTGCATGCCCTTTCTGTCCTCGATGCGAAACATCTCCTTTTCCGCATGGGTGCACCTGCCGGCGGTCTTCTTTACGCAGCCCGCCGTGATCATCATGGGGATCCTTCCGTAGACCGGGATCAGCTGCCGGTCACGGGTGCCCTCCAGCAGAGGCGCAAGGTCCTTCGCCGAGAGCTCCCATCCGGTGCTGACCATCGCGCAGTGTTCCATAAGAACCCGGCTTGAAGCCCGGTTCCACTGATAGAGAGAACCGTCCGCTATGATCTGCCCACTATATCCTTCTTTTTCCAAAAAATCAAGTTCTTCGAGGTTTCTTACCAAAAACCCCTTAAACTGCCGCGCCTTCCCGTACAGCTTTTTCATGGCGCTCAGGCTCCCTGCCCGAAAGACGGGCGGAAGCGCCATGTAGAGGTCTCTGCAGCCATTTTTCTCAATATAGGCCGTGATCTCCGGGGTTTCTTCCGCGATGATCCGCCTGACGCCGCTCCGAAGCGCCGCCTCCAGCTGGGGGGCCGTGAGGACCTGGGCCCAGATCTCGGGGCCGCCGTTCTTTCCGGTGTATTCGGGTTCAGTCCCCGCAGACTCGGACTCCGGCTTCGACTCGCATTCGGATTGAGTATCGGATCCGGATTCGGGACTGCGCGCCCCGGCATCGTCTGACGGCCGCCGGGCTGCCTCCCGGAGAATCTCCTCCTCCAGAAGCTGCAGGGCGTCCCTTCGGAGGCTGTTGAGAGATGCCACAGGAAGAAAGATCTCCCCTCGGATCTCTGCTTCGAGACGGGAGAAGGTAAAGACCGAATCCCCGGTCTTTTTGAGCCGCTTTTCGACTTCTTCCGGGGACAGGGGCCTCTTCACCGCCGGCTGCACTTCCTCGCCGGTCGCGGTGACCTCCACGGTCCGGTCCCCGTGCTCTGCGGAGACGGTCAGCTGCGCGCGGCAGCCGGGCTCCAGGACCGCTTTTCCCCGGATCTCCTTTTTCAGGGGTTCATCCAGATACTCCCTCTCAATCTCCGCGAGCACCGCCTCGTCGGTCCCCGTATATCCGGGCTTTGTGATCGTCAGGAGCTCTTTTCCGTTTCTCTTGTAATAGTAGCCGGTGCTGAGCTCCGACCGCAGATACAGGGAGCGGAGTCTTCGCATATCTTCCTGCGACACCTTCCACGGTTTCTTTCTCCCTGCGGCGTCCCATTTGACGTAGCGGTCTATATATTTTCGATACAGCGCGGTGACTCCCGCCGCGTAGTGAGGGCTCTTCATCCGCCCCTCGATCTTGAAAGAGTCGATCCCGGCGTCGATCAGGTCCGGCAAAATCTCCAGCACGCACAGATCCCGCATGGAGAGCGGATACTTCTCTCCTTTTCCGCCTCCGACACTGACCTCTTTCCCGCTTTCGTCCAGGATCTTATAGGGCAGCCGACAGGTCCCGGCGCATCGCCCGCGGTTTCCGCTCCGCCCGCCGAGAAAACTTGACAGGAGACACCTTCCCGAGTACGAGTAGCACATCGCGCCGTGGATAAAGCATTCTATGTCGACCGGCTCCTCTCTCTTGATCCTTCGGATCTCCTCCAGGGACAGCTCCCTTGCGGGCACCACCCTCCTGATCCCCATCTTCTTTAGAAAACGGACGGATTCAGGGCCTGTGACGGACATCTGCGTGGACGCGTGAAGCTCGAGCCCGGGGCAGCTCTCATGAAGCGCCGACAATACACCGAGGTCCTGTACGATGACGCCGTCCAGCCCTTCTCTGTAGAGATTTCGGGCAAAATCCAGCGTCTCAGAAAGCTCGCTCTCTTTGGTCAGGACATTCAGGGTCAGATAGACCTTCCTTCCGAACAGATGCGCTTCTCTGATCGACCTTATGATGTCCTCTGTCGTGAAATTTTCCGCGTATGCCCTCGCGCCGAATTTCTCGCCGCCGAGGTAGACCGCGTCCGCGCCCGCCTTGATCGCGCCCAGGAAGGCCTTTCTGCCTCCCGCGGGAGCCAGGAGCTCCGGAAGCTTTTTCCCAACGCTCTCCATTCTATGCACCTCGATCTCTGCGCTTTTCAGGGGCCAAAACAAAGAAGGCGCAGACTATACCGCCTGCGCCTGCTGCCTTTTCCTTCCACATACGAATACCGGCAGGCGCACAATTCAGTATCATCCTGATTATGTGACGTAATTCCGGCACACACCTTACGGCGCAGATTCATTTATTTTGTAATTATTCAGCACCCCGGAAAAAAAATCAAAATAAGGTCCGGGGAGCTTGCTCACCGGAACGTTTTTGATCTTTTTTCCGGGGCGGACAAGACGCGCAGCGTCTCTGGACGCCCACAGTCCCGAATGCGCAGCATTTGGGACGTGGGTGCTGAATAGTTACATTATTTTTTACTATTGTCGCTTTTTTTCCTGTCCCGGTCTTTCAGCATCATCTGAGCCGCGACAAGTTCGTGTTTGATATCATAGAGTTCATTCTCTTTTTTGTCAATAACCGCTTCCAGTTCCTCTATTTTTCCCAGCGCTTTGAAGTAATCGTCCGCGATATTGAGGTTTAAGAGGACATTCCGCATGTCAAGGGGGAGCTTTTCATAGTCCTTGTCCGCCCTGAGCTCATCGATCCTGGTATTTAAGTACTCCGCGACCTTGAAGAGATATTCCTCGCTCTCATAGCCGCTGAGCGTATAGGCCTTTCCTCCGATCACGACCTGCGCGTCTGTTTTCCGATCCATATTCCGCCTCCTCTGTGAGCGCCCGCGGTGCGGCCGCTGTCTTTTTCTAAGGATT
>DLYC01000269.1 GCA_003447895.1 Lachnospiraceae bacterium
TGGTAAACCTTCTGCTGCAGGAATCGCAGATCCTGCGCCTTCTGATCGAGTTATTGTCCTCCACAGGTCTTGAATCGATCACTCTCGTATCATCTTTTCCGCAATAAGGGCATTTCATAAAGCCACCTCTTTCTGTTTCAAACGGTTTTCCTCCACCGGAGTCCTTCCCGCGCTGTCTTTACAAGATATTCCGAGGCCTCTACGGGATAGCGCCCCGAGGCCGACTCCCCGGTGATCATGACCGCCGAGGCCCCGTCAGCCACTGCGTTGAAAATATCGGAGACCTCCGCTCTTGTCGGCAAAGGGGAGTTCTCCATACTCGCCAGCATCTGCGTGACCACCATGAACGGAACACCGGCCTTCAGGCACTTGAGGGAGATCTCCTTCTGGACATACGGAAGCTCCCACAGGGGAACTGCGTTTCCCAGGTCTCCTCTCGCGATGACAAGCATGTCCGTGAGTGGGAGGATCTCGTCAACCATTTCCATCCCTGCGCGGTTCTCTATTTTGGCAAAGAGCCTGCAGTGCCCTGCGCCGCTCTCGTCCATGGCCTTTCTCACTTCTCTGAGGTCCCGCGCGCCCCTCACAAAAGGCTGCATCACATCCGTGACGCCGTACGCCGCTGCCGCGCGCAGATTGAGGAGGTCCTGCCCGGTGAGGGTGCTCCCGGTGACGTTCATTCCCGAAATGGCAATGCTCTTTCGGCTAAGAAGCGATCCTCCTGTCAGGACTCTGGCCCGGATCGCGCCTTCTCCCTCCTTACTCCCGATCTCAAAAGCCTCCAGGCGGATCTTTCCGTCATCGATCAGGAGGGTCATCCCTTCTTCGCAGTTTCCCGTGATCTCGGGCGGCACCGGAATCGCGCCTTCCCGTTCCCTGCCCGCGTCCGCGGAAAGAAGCGTGACCTCCTGCCCCTCTCGTAGGGATGTGCCTGCCGGGATCTTTCCGATCCTCAGTTCCGGCCCCTGCATATCGATAAGAAGCGACGGCTTTACACCTTCCAGGGCGGCCGCTTCGTGAAAGGCGCTGATCATTTCCCCGCTGTCTTCCAGCGTGCCGTGCGAGAGATTCAGCCTCATTCCGGTGATGCCTTTTTCAAACATCCTCCGCAGGATCTTGGTATCGGCGCAGGAAGGCCCCAGTGTGCCGTATATTTCCAGTTTTCTTTCCATTAAGCAGTGCCTCCGATCGCCCCCGGGACCGGAAAGTCCGTCCGGGAGTTCCTTGTCCTCTCATTCTATCACAAAAAAACAGATGCTGCCACGAGGACCCGCCTTCATACGGGCCCTCGCGGAAGCATCTTCCATTTCCGCCAATCTTCGCGCTCATTTGCGCATCAGGGGGACATCCCCTGTACTGTATCCGTTTATTGGGCACTGCCTGTGGCATCCGCGCCCTCAAAGACGATCTTATCTGCTCCGCCTTCCCCTTTTCCGGCACCGTCCATTGTCAGTCCGTCGCTGCCCTGGGTTCCGACATCAAGCTTAGTGGTGTCGATCGTGTTGCCTTCAACGGCATTACTGGGGTTCAGGTCGCCTGCCTTGACTTCCGTCTCCTGCCCGGGCGTTGCCACTGCGGCCGCCGAGCTCTGGGAATCCGATCCCGCGTTCTGGATGGACTGGGCAATATCGGAAATATTGTCCGGCAGCGGTACGGGATCGGCCGCCGGCGCGTTCACCGAGGTCTCAGGCTCGATCTCTTTTTCCGCGAACAGGCTCTGGATATCGGCATCCGTGGTCTCCGCCTTGTCATTAAAGGAATTGATGCTCTCCAGCTTTCCGTTCGAATCCAGGAAATACATCTTGCCGTCATCCTCGATCCAGCCGACCTGCATGGCACCGGTTTCTTCGTCAAAGTAATAGGTGCTGTTTCCGATCGTCACCCATCCGTACTGAAGGATTCCGTCCTCATCCGAAAAATAGGAGGAGCCCTCTGCCGAGAAGAGTCCGGTCTTCAAAATACCGTCCTGGTCAAGATAATACCTGTCGCCGTCCAGATCCAGCCATCCGTAATGGATCGTGCCGTCCGTATAGTGGTAGACGCGTCCGTATTCCGTATCCAGCCACTGGTCGTAGGCGTACAGCTTGTACCTGTACCAATAAGTTCCGGTAGCAAGGGACCCTCTGCTCGAGGACTGGCCGCCTCTGTCCGCCGGCCTCTCAAAGTCATAGCAGAACCGGTAGGCCGCATTGTAGGCCCCCTCGCTGGAATTGTCTACACTCATCAGATAATTGTAGATTCCCGGATAGTAGGTCCTCAGTTCATAGGCAAGAAAGGACAGCTGTCCGTGCAAAGATTCATAGTCAAAGCCATTGCTGTCGCAGTAGGATTCAAGCCCCCAGCGGCGCCCGCCTGTCCACTGACAGATTCCGTAGCTCCCCGCTGAATTGAGGGCACCCGGGTGGAAATTGGATTCATGCCGTATATTCGCCATGATCCCGCACGCGGCAGCAACATTAAAGCCAAGTGTATCCGTCAGATAGAAGAAAGCGTCATCCTCTGCGCTCATAGCCTTCGCGGGTAAGCTGGGAGCCAATGCAGTTACGGAGATCGCGACAGCTGTGGCCATCACCGCAAAAGCCTTGACAAATCGTAATACGGCACTGTTTTTCATGTGAATCTCCATTGTTCCCGGTTCCTGATTTCCTGAATATCTGCGCCTTACAGACATCAGTTTTCCAACAACAGGATTATTATAAATAGTTAATTTCCAACTTGCAATGAAGATGTCACGCATTTGAAATCATTTAATAAAAAATACGCAAATTTTATAAATATTTTATTTTTAGGATCAATATCCGCCGATCTCACTCTGGTCCTGCGCCGACTCGGCCGCTTTTTCCAGGTCTGCCACGTCGATGCGCTTGGGGTCAAGCCCCATATAGGTGTTGAATTCGACGCTGTCCGCCACCCGGCTGTGCTCCGTATCATAGACAACGAAATTTAGTCCGATCCTCTGGATCGCGTATTCCGTGCCGCCGATCTTGATCGAACACGTGAGGTACCGCCCTGCGCCTCCGCCGGCGCCGCTGCGTCCGCCCTGGCTGATCAGAGAGTATTCGGTTCCGTCCGCGAGGACTCCGGTATAACTCAGTTCCTCTTCTCCCATCTTTTCGATCACCCGGCCGGGTTCGACCACGGCATAGTAGCTCCACCTGTAGTGGCCCCTCAGGTCTTCCTTAAGTCCCAGGTTCCAGAGGCGCCTGCAGATCTCATCGTTTAAGGAGTGCGACCCGTCGTCCCTGAGTGCGATCAGGACCGTGTACTCAGGAAACTCCGCCAGGGCGTCCAGGTATTCGCAGATCTCCGTCCTCTTCAGATAGAGGTTTCCCGTCATGGTCGCCACATGATAGCCGCGTCCGGAATTGCCGGTGACCACTGCGGTCAACTGCGCGTCTGTGTAATCAAAGGCGTTCAGGTCCAGCTTTGCCTGGTACAGTCCCTCTTCCTGTTCCTCCATCGGGACCGTCTTCTTGTAAGAGCCGGAGAGTTCCTCGACCTCAAGCGCGACTTTCCCGTATTCTTCAATGATATTCTCGATATTCGAGACGCGGATCTCCATGGTATGCCTGTCCTTGTCGATCCCGGCCATCTCCATTACGGCGCTCGGAAGCTTCCCCTGCGCCTTAAGGAGATCTTCGTCATAAATATCGATGTCCGCAAGTTCGATCATAAAGTTGGACCGCTTCTCCATCTCTGAAGAGGCCTCCTCGAACCCGTACTTTTCGATCAGCGTCTCCTGATCCGAATAGAGGTTTGTCCCAAGGCCCAGGCGGTCCCCCTCGATCTTGCATCCCATCGCCGCGAGCGTAGTCGGGTACTGGTCAAAGGTCGTGTACTCTCTGTGCTTTCCGGGATTGGGATTTTGAACAGCCGAGTTGATAAAGTTTGTATACACTCTTCTTCTGTAGTCGCCCGGAACGCCGTTGCAGAAATCGCTGTCCATCGTCGTGTGATCTCCGCACAGGACGATCGTAGTGTTCTCATAAAAGTCCTGCTGCCGGATCCATTCGACGAAGGCGCTCACCTGCCGGCTCGAGCAGGCCATGACATTGGCGTAATTGTTGTCCGGGTATTCTTCCTTACACAGGTCACAGAAATAGCCGTCCTCAAAGTGCGTGTCAACGGTCAAAAGAGTGAGGTTAAAGGGCTCTCCGGCCGCCGCGAGGTCCGTCAGCTCCTTCTGCGCGGCGCTGAAGAGCTTTTGGTCCTCCATTCCCCAAAAGACATAATAATCACTTGGGATCACGCCCTCGGAGACAGCCCAGTTGTAGTCTTTGATCTCATACTCCCCGTGAGAGGTAAAGTAGAGCCTTCTTCCCCCGAAAGTCGCGTTGGAGCCGAGCATCAGGACATTGGTATAGCCCTCCTTCTTCAGAACATCCCCGATCCCGGTCACTTTCCGGAAAAAGGAATCCTGGGTGTTCATCTTGTTGAAGGACCCCCGGCTGTCCGAGAACCCCTCCCCGAGGTCGATCTTTAAGGGAAGACCGGCCGACTGCGCGAACATCCCGCCCATCGTAAATGTGGTTCCCGGAAGGACCTGCCCTCCGTTTAAGATCCCCTCTTTCCCGGAGAAGCACTCCCCTTCTTTGCAGAGGTCCGTCAGCTCGGGAATGTTGTTGTAGTCAAAGGCGCCGCCGGACTCTGTGTCGGCATAGGTCATCTCCATCGACTCCAGATAAATATAGACAAGATTTCTCTTCTTTTCCGGAAAAGTGATCCTGACATCGGCAGGGTCCACATAGTTGTCCTCTATAAAAGTCGATCCGTCCATCTGGTTTTTTAAGTAGTTGCCGAGATCCAGCCGCGTCCAGGCGGTAGAGAGCGTGACGGCGACCGCGGCCACAGAAGTGACGGCGCTGCAAAAGAGCACTGTTTTCCCCCGGTTTCTCTTCGTGCTGCCCAGATAGAGCAGAACCGTCAGAGTGGTGAGAAGAAGCGCCGGGAGGACGCTCTGAAGGACGCCCCTTAAGATGATCCCGTCCCCGGTCCCTTCCAGCGGCGCCCTGAGCTGGAACATCATCTCGTCCATTCGAAGGCCGCGCCAGGTCCGAAAGGCCCAGATCGCCAGAAACGCCAGGATCCACGCAGCCATCGAGAGCACTATGGTGCCGATGAGCGCGGCTGTTTTCTTTTTATTCTGATTCTTTTTCATAAAAGCTCCGTAAACAAATCTATTAGATACACCAAACTATTATAGGCTTGACTTTCTCCGGAATCAAACCATTTTGGACAAATGACATAAAGAAATCCCGTAAATATAAGGTTTGTCTGCTTTCCCTTATATTTACGGGATCTTCCGTCAGAGCAGGTAGCGGGAATCGAACCCGTCTCTCCAGCTTGGGAAGCTGGCATACTACCGATGTACTATACCTGCGTGTTAACGATATATATTATAACAAAAAAATCGGGCTTTGCAAGTTAAAATGCAAAGCCCTTTACAAATCTTATCTTCCGGATTTCTGAATGTAGGCCTTTACCTCGTCTACCGTGGGCATCACGCAGAGCGCGCCCTTCTTGGTGGTCACAAGGGAAGCCGCGGCATTGGCAAAGGTGAGAAGCTCATGGAGATGCGCCTCATTCTTGAGCCCGTCGATTCCGTATTTGAGGACATGGTAGAGGGCACTTGCGCAGAACGTATCGCCCGCGCCGGTCGTCTCGATCGTGTCGGGATTCAGGAATCCGGCCTCATAGACCTCCACGCCGCCGCAGTATGCCTTGGATCCGTCGGGTCCGAAGGTGGCAAAGACGAGCGGGATCTTATACTCCTCGATGATCTTGTGGATTCCTTTGTCCAGGTCCTCCTCACCGGTCATAAAGGTGATCTCATTGT
>DLYC01000223.1 GCA_003447895.1 Lachnospiraceae bacterium
GCCGGCTCATCCTGTCTGCGCATGGCCTTCCTTCGCAATGACCCATGCCGACAGTTCGTGATCACTACGTGCTCACGAACTGTCGCGGCATTCGCCGTATGCATCCAGTCTGTCATGTGTCCGATTGAGAACTAGTTCTCATCGTCCACCTGCCATCCTGTCTGCGCATGGCTCATTGCTGCGCGCCAAAAACTCCCCCGCCCACCGGAAACCGGTGGCGCGGGGGAGTTTCCCACATATCAATCTTTCGAGAATTACTTGCTCAGATCTACGCTGCGGATGATCTTGCGAAGAGGAAGGACAGACTTCGCATTGACAGAGAGCTCGTCTACGCCCATGCGCAGGAAGGTCTCGGTCAGAGTCGGGTCTGCGCCGAGCTCGCCGCAGATGCCTACCCATGTGTTGTGTCTGTGGCCTGCATCGACGGTCATCTGGATTGCCTTGAGGACTGCCGGATGATGTGTATCGGAGAATCTCTCCAGCTTCGCGTTCTGACGGTCGATCGCGCAGGTGTACTGTGTGAGGTCGTTGGTTCCGAGTGAGAAGAAGTCGCACTCTTCTGCCAGGTCGTCAGCGCACAGAACTGCTGCAGGTGTCTCGATCATGATACCGAGCTGGTAATTTCCGATCTTGTAGCCTTCGCTGATCAGTTCTGCTTTGCACTCTTCCAGAACAGCCTTTGCTTCCATCAGCTCCCATTTGCTTATGATCATAGGGAACATGATGCCCATGTTTCCGTATGCAGAAGCACGCAGAAGGGCTCTGAGCTGAGTCTTGAAGAAATTCTTTCTGGTGAGGCAGATACGGATTGCTCTGAATCCGAGTGCAGGGTTCTCCTCTTTGTCAAGGTGCATGTAGTCGATGGTCTTGTCAGCGCCGATATCGCAGGTACGGATGATTACCAGCTTCGGAGCCAGAGTCTCGACAACGCGCTTGTAAGCGGTGAACTGCTGCTCCTCTGTAGGCTCCTCTTTGCTGTTGAGGTATACGAACTCGGAACGGAACAGGCCAACGCCTTCCGCGTCGTTCTCGTTAACGGAGCCCAGATCGGAAGGTCCGCCGATGTTAGCATAAACATGTACGCTTCTGCCATCGAGGGTTACGCTGGGTTTGCCCTTGAGTTCCTGAAGCAGGGCCAGTTTCTTGACATCTTCTGCATGCTTTGCAGACAGAGACTGCATCAGGTCAGCGGTGGGCTCAATGTATACGCAGCTGTTGTAGCCGTCGAGGATTGCCATCTTGCCATCCCAGCTGTCATCGATCTCTTTGCACTGGATCAGGGAAGGAAGGTTCATGGAACGAGCCAGGATTGCAGTGTGGCTGTTGGAGGAACCCTCTCTTGTGATCATGCCAAGAAGGAGAGATTTGTCAAGCTTGACGGTCTCTGAAGGAGCAAGGTCCTCAGCGACAAGGATGGAGGGCTCTGTGCCCTGCATGCTGCTGGTGTCGTTGCCCATCAGGAAGTCAAGTACGTCTGTCTCGACGTCAAGAAGGTCAGCGCTTCTGGCCTTCATGTAAGGATCGTCCATCTCTGCGAACATCTGAGCATAGTTGTCAAATGCTGTCTTGGTTGCATATTCAGCACTTCTCTTCTGCTCAGTGATGATCTCTCTTGCAGAGTCCTGAAGATCGTCGTCTTCAAGCATCAGCTGGTGTGCCTCAAAGATCGCCGCGCTCTCTTCGCCGGCATCCTTTTTGGCCTTCTCATAAAGCACGCCCTGCTGGTCAATAGCCTTTGCCACTGCCGCATTAAAGCGTTCGATTTCTGCATCAACATCAGAAATGAGCCCCATGTTGATATCATATGTAGGAGCCTTGTAAATCTTAATCTTTCCGATCGCGATTCCGTTCAGAATACTTTTACCGGTTGCAACTACCATATACTTGTACCCTCCTTGATAAAATTAAGACCCGCGGGAAGCGAGCTGCATCGCCATGTGCGGACTGCCTGTAAGGCGCGCCGGGACCCACCCGTGCCAAAATCCAGCCGCCGTCGGCCCTCCGTTTCCGCACATGTCTGAAAATGAAAGAGTGGCTGTCCGGAAACTTCCCGAACAGCCACACCTATAAATTCAGCAGAATTAGAAGTTCTCTTTCAGGAATTTCTCGATTGCAGCAGCGCAATCAGCTTCGTCATCACCCTCAACCTGAACGGTGATCTCGTCGCCCTGCTTTACAGCCATGCCCATGAGAGCAAGGAGTTTTCTCATATCGCAGCTCTTGTCACCCTTCCAAACGGTGATCTTGGAAGCATATTTCTTGGCCTCTTTTACGAGGATTCCAGCGGGACGAGCGTGAATTCCAAGAGGATCTGTTACGGTAAACTTAATTTCTTTCATGGCGTTTCTCCTTTTTGCTTTGTTAGCAGTATTGCTATCCTTCCCGAAATCTACTGCTAAGACCCCGGACGACTAGGTATATTATACTACAAAAATCCCATAATAGAAGAGTCTTCGACCAATTTTTTATAAAAACTGATCGAAGACTCTCGACTTTTTAGTCTATTTTATACAAATTCGCAGGAATCCCGGGTTCACTGAACAATTTCGTCAGTGACGTGCTGCCCGGGACTGCCGGGATACGCAGCGCTTAGGCCGAAAACCGTCACACCTGCGCTGTATTTTGGCCCGGGTGGATGATTTACTCAGCGTCTGCGCCCAGCTTGACATCCGTGAAGTCGTCGGAGTTGGTCAGAAGAACGACGACGCAGTCCGGATGATTTGCCTTCTTGATGGCGTCGCGGTCGAATGTCATGATGACCTGGCCGGCTTTGACCTTGTCGCCCTCAGCGACCTTGTCGTCGAAGCCTTCGCCGTTCATGGCAACTGTGTCGACACCGACGTGGATCAGGACTTCCATGCCTGCTTCATTGGCAAGGCCGATGGCGTGCTTGGAATCCGCAACGGATGTGATCTCGCCGTCGAAAGGTGCGAATACAACGCCCTCAGTGGGGTTGATGCCTACGCCTTCGCCCAGGACGCCGGATGCGAATGTGTCGTCCGGAATATCAGCCTGTGCTACAACAGTACCGACTGCGGGAGCGATGACCTTGCCTGCGTTGCAGCTGATGATCGCGTTTGTGGGAGCTGCTACTGTGGGAGCAGGAGCTGCCGCTGCCTTCTTGGGCTCATCCTCTTTCCAGAGAATACCGGTCAGGAAGAATGCAAGACCGCCGGAGATGGCAAGGATGATCGTGTAAAGCAGAGCGTTGTTGATGGTCAGGTATCCGGGGATACCGGTAACACCGTATGCAGTTGCGCCGATGCCCATGAATGCTGCTACGAGAGCACCAACCGCACCACCGATCATGCCGGCGATGAAGGGCTTGAAGAAGCGCATGTTGACACCGAAGATCGCGGGCTCTGTGATACCGAGCGCTGCGGACATGGAGGAAGGGATCGCGACGGATCTTGTCTTCTGATTCTTTGCCTTGAGACCTACGGCCAGGCAGGCGCCGAACTGTGCGAAGTTTGCTGCCGATGCGATGGGCATCCATGTGTTGAGTCCTGTCT
>DLYC01000163.1:0-6431 GCA_003447895.1 Lachnospiraceae bacterium
AATTTACGACTATTCTGTAAGCAGAACATTTGTTTTGCACAATATCAGGAGGTTGTGATGACGATCGAAGAATTGAAGAACAGGAAAACTGCTTTAGGCCTCACCAATGAAATGATCGCGAAAGCCGCCGATCTTCCGCTGAGTACGGTGCAGAAAATAATGAGCGGTGCTACCAAGGCACCGAGGAAAGCCACTTTAGTAGCGATTGAAAAGGTTCTTTCTGCCGAAGAAAGCCGCAGAAATGGTGCAGCAGAGATCCGTCCAAACCGTAAGAATGGTTATATTTATGAGGATCTCCCCGAAACACACGATGTGGTAAGGGAAACCGCAGCTAAATGCAAATATGCGCCTGCTGTCAGGAAAAAGGACGGAGAATATACCCTGGATGACTATTATGCTCTGCCGGACGAGCGACGCGTCGAACTGATCGACGGCGTGTTTTACGATATGTCTGCACCGGCCGTCATACATCAGAAGATTCTGGGAGAACTCCATCTACTCTTCCGGGAATGCACCGATGCCCACGAAGGGGAATGCGAGGTCTATCTGTCTCCTTGCGATGTAAGACTGGATATGGACAACAAAACTATGGTGCAGCCGGATCTCCTCGTGATCTGCGGTCCTTACGATCTGGGTGCGAAGCGTTTTGAAGGTGCGCCGGATCTTGCACTGGAGATCCTCTCTCCTTCCACCCGCTCCAAGGATATGCTGCTCAAGCTGTATAAATACCAAAATGCCGGCGTGAAAGAGTACTGGATCGTGGATCCGGATCATGAGACGGTCATGGTCTACGATTTTCGGGACGGTAATTTCTATCCGGAGAAATATGATTTTGACTCTGTCATTCCGATCCATATATCAGACGGACAGTGCTCCATTGACTTTTCGAGGGTCAACCGGGCACTGAAGAAAGCCCGGGGTTCTAAATAGTAAAGGCCCGCATAGCGGGCCCCTTGATGAGTTTTTCGGTCAGAAATTCGAATGGCAAGTGTACACTTGACTTCAAAAAGGTCTTTGCGCGCGTCCGGCACCTGTATGAGTCGTGAATCTCACTCCCCATACACAATTTTGTGCGCTAGTCCCATGAAAACAGGGACAAAGATAAAGGACAATACCCAGCCGAGAATAATGAAGATCGGCAGCATTCCGGCAAAGGCCGTGAGCCAGACATTCAGCGGCTGGTGCGCAATCAGGACTGTCCCGATAAAGCTCATGCCGAGGCACATCGCAATCGCGAAGGGAATCGCTGTGCCGGTCGTCATCAGGATCCTGTACTTAAGGGTTCCGGGCTGTGCATATTTGCCCGCCAGCGCCATACCCCACTTGGAAAAAGGAAGACACAGGGCGATCACCATTTCCATTATATACGCCATCAGGATATCTCCCAGGATGGCCGGCCACATCACTTTTCCAAAACTCAGGATCTGCGCCACAGCCGATAAAACGACTGCGAGGAGCAGGTTATACATCAGATTCATGACAAGAACTTCTTTAAACTGTTTATCCATTCCGGACCTCCCTTGTAGATAATTCTCTTTGTTTTCAAGGAAAGTCTACCAGTTTGGCCTCGCCCGGGCTTCGCACAGGTTTCTGTTTTCCGTGTGTTCTGTGCAGAATGTGATCTTCAGGCGCAAGGGCCGCGCAATAAATGACTACTGCTGCTTGCCACAGCAATCCGCTCCCGGATCCGGCCAAAAAGGATTGACAAATCCTCCCGCCGCATTTTATAGTAACGATGTATCAGGGAGTAGCTTGCACAGATTGTGTAACATATTTTCGTCAGTACGGGAGCAGAGTTCCCCGGAGTATGTTCGAAGAAGCGAGACTTTTACTGCATTTTGTGATGCAGTGAAGGTCTCTTTTTTTGACAGCAGAGCCCTGAAACGCGAAGCGTAAACTAAGCATCGTCACGCGATACGCCGGTTTCCGGGCGGCTCGCCGCCCGATGTGCTCCGAAAAGAGGTATTACATGAAAATATTTGCTCTGGTCCTTTTCGTTCTGATGTATGTGCTCATGATCACAAAGCCCAAATACCGGCCTTACTATGCGCTGGGCACCGGCCTGATCTTCCTCATCTCGGGGATCCTTCCTCTCGCGAACCTTCCGTCCGTGATCAACTGGAACGTCCTTCTGATGATCTCCGGAACCATGATCCTCGTGGATTTCTTCATTGCCTCCAAAATGCCAAACCTGATGGCGGATATACTTCTGGACAAGTGTCCCAACGTCATGTGGGTGACCATCAGCATGTCACTCTTTGCCGGTGCAATCTCCGCCTTTATCGACAACGTGGCCACTGTGCTCATGGTGGCGCCCGTGGGACTTGCGGTCTGTAAGAAGCTGAACACCAATCCCGTGGGCATGATCATCTCCATTGCGGTCTCCTCCAACCTACAGGGCGCCGCAACCCTCGTCGGTGATACGACTTCCATCATGCTCGGCGACTACGCCCACATGAACTTCATGAATTTCTTCTGGATGGACGGAAAGCCCGGCATGTTCTTTGCGGTTGAGCTCGGCGCGCTGGCCACGATCCCGATCATGATGATCCTCTTTGGCAAGTACCGGGAGCCGGTGTCTTCGGAGGAGAGAACCGTCGTCAATGATTATGTGCCCTCCTTCATGCTCCTTCTTATGGTCGCCGCCCTGATTGTCGCATCCTTTATTCCCAATACGCCGGACATCACAAACGGTGCCATCTGCTGCATACTGGGAATCGTCACGGCCATCATCGATTACGCGAGATACCGCAAGACGGAGAACGTCCGCCGCACTTTGCAAAATATTGATTTCGAGACGCTTCTCCTGCTCCTTGGACTCTTCGTCGTCATCGGCGGTATTACGGAAGCGGGGATCATCACAGACTTTGCGAGCGCCATCGTCAAGTTCGGCGGAAGCTCCCTGTTCCTTCTCTATACCATTATTGTGTGGGGATCCGTCCTCATCTCCGCTTTTGTGGACAACATCCCCTATGTGGCGACCATGCTTCCAGTCCTGACCGTTGTCACGACGAAGCTGGGCGTGAACCCGAACCTTCTCTATTTTGGCCTTCTGTGCGGCGCCACACTCGGCGGAAACCTGACGCCCATCGGTGCCTCCGCCAACATCACCGCCGTGGGCCTTCTCAAAAAAGAAGGCCATGAGGTGGGGTTCCCGGATTTCATGAAGATCGGAGTTCCCTACACGCTCACGGCCGTGATCGTCGGATATTTGTTTATCTGGTTTGTGTGGGCCTGACGCCCTGCCCCCGGACAAAGCCGGGGGCTTTTTTATGTCTGATCACGGCAAACTGCCGATCTTCCATTACGGATTTCCGGTCACCAGATTTGCCTTCTCCTTCCACCTGCCCATCCGATACACCACGAGTGTGATGACAGCGCCCAGGGTCCAGGAGATCAGCATCGAGACATACATCATGGCGCAGTTTCCCTGGGGCAGCTCGGCCGTCTTGGTCATTCCGACCAGTCCGTAGGCCAAAGGCACCCGGATGGCGACCGATGTTGCGATCGAGATCCACATGGGCCGCACTGTGTCGCCGGCGCCGCGCATGATGCCGCAGAGGCACTGCGTGATCTCAATAATGATATAGCCGATCGCAATGATCTGCATCATCCGGTAACTGAGGTCGATCAGTTCCTGCGTCGTCGTGAAAAGTCCCATAATGGGCTTTCCGAAGAGCAGGATGAGTCCCGTGACCACGGCAGAAATGATCATCGCCGTGATCGTTCCCTTTCTGGCGCCCTCTGTGACGCGGTCCATTCTTCCCGCGCCTATATTTTGGCCTGCGTAAGTCGTCATGGCTGCGCCGAAGGACAGCGCCGGCAGGATGACGAATCCGTCAATTCGCATGACGATGACGTTGGCCGCAATGAACTGCTCTCCGAAGGTGTTGGTAAGCGACTGCACGACGATCATGGACATGGAGAAGATTGCCTGTGTGACACCTGACGGAATTCCCAGACGGATCAGCTGCCCGATGTACTCCTTGTCCGGAACCAGGTACTCCCTTTTCATGTCAAAATATTCCTTCATCTTCGTCAGTCTCCGGAGGGACAAAAAGGCGGAGACAAACTGCGCGATGACTGTCGCAAGGGCGACGCCCGCAACGCCGAGGCCCAGATAGGCGACAAAGACATAGTCGAGGACAATATTGATCCCCGTCGCCGTCAGAAGGTAGAGAAGCGCGGACATGGAATCGCCGAGGCCTCGGAGCACACCGCTCAGGATGTTGTAATAGCCGCCTCCGGCAATGCCCAGGCAGATGATGATCAGGTAATTCCGGCACCAGCCGATAATACTCTCCGGCGTGCCGAGAAGACGAAGGAGCGGCATCGTGACAAGGGGCCCTACGATCATGATGATCAAAGAAGCGGCACCGGTCAGGATGACGCAGGCGCCGATCGTTCTGGACAGGGACTCCCTATGCCTTGCGCCAAAAAACTGGGACACCATGATACTGGCGCCCACAGAAATGCCCATGAACAGGACCAGCATCAGATTCAGGATCGGACCCGCGCTTCCGACAGCCGCAAGTGCGTTGTCGCCGACAAACCTTCCGACAATGATGCTGTCCACTGTATTGTAGAGCTGCTGGGCGATGTTTCCGAGCAGCATCGGGATCGTAAATTTGATGATCTGTATGACCGGATCCCCCTCGGTCATATCCACCGGTGCAAATAACCTGGATTTCATGCATTCCCCCTGTTGATTACTGAATAAACACCATCGCCGACCTTCTAAACGCAGACGCGATCCGCAGGACTGCAGAGTAAACAAGATCCGCGCAGTAGATGTAAGAGAGCATAATCTGGTCGCGCGCGAAAATGATACTCGCCACGAGCATCAGGATACTCACGACGCCCTGCGCCATGTTGATCCTCCACTGCGTCGATTTGTACCGCATGGCTTCCAGAGAGCGCAGAATATTCACGACGCCCGCAAATGCGTGGAAACACAGAAGATACAGGATCACGACCATTCTGGACTCATCGGCAAGAGCCAGTGTGAAGATCCCGGCGTCCAGGAAAACGACTCCGATGAGCAGGATCATCTTTCCCCCCACCATGTGCCTTGCCATGCTGAAATAGTACAGAAGTTTCGATATTCCGCCCCAGATCAGGGTTACAGCAAGGAACAGCGCGATCAGAAGACACCCCTCTTCCGGATCCATCAGAAGGATGACCGCGCCGAGCAGCATCCCGATCCCGATCACGATATTTTGAAAGCGCTGCCATTTGCTCATGCCTGCTCTCCTTCCTTCTTATGCTTCATAAACCGAAGAAAATCCCGGATGCCCAGAAACCGGCTTTTTCTCAAAGCCACGGAATAGCCTGCCAAAAGATTCCCTGACTCGAAGATCTCATGCGTGACCATGCTCTTCTGTGTCAGGGCAGCCGTGATAAAGTGTCCGAGGAAAGTCTCGTCCTTTCCTTCCTTCGGTGCCTTTCTGTACTCCTCGCAGTAGCGGTTTTCGTCAAAATCCGGAATCTCCTCACCCGACAGCTTCTCGCCGAATGCTTTCCAGTCCGCGCAGGAATCGAGCTGCCGCTTCTCCAGGATCGCCCGAATCTCCTGCTCGTGAGGGGACACCGACTCCGTGTCATAGTGGTCCGTCTCGAAGTCCGCATAATCGCCGCGAAGATACTTCATCGCGTACACCATCTGTCCGAAGGCCTTGTAATAATCCGACGGATTGTCCTTCAGGATCATCTCGTAGCCGGCCCAGGCCGGCAGATACTTGTAGCGCATAAAGCTGTAGTCCGGCAGATGTCCCGCGCGGCCATGGCCAAGGCTCATCACCGAGCTCTCCTTTGTCTGATAGACCGTGTTCGTATAGATTCCCTTTTCCGGGTCATCCTTTCCCGCCGGATTGTGGCGGAACGTCACTCTTCTCTCTGTGAAGGAATCTCCTTCCGGAATCAGTTCGTAGAACCAATAGTCGGTGTTGTTGATGACCTGGGAAGGCGTCCCGGCAAAATACTGATGCGCCCAGGTGTCCGCCAGCACATGCATGGCAAGTCCGACTGCCTGGAGGCTTTTGTTTGCGGCCAGCTTCACGGTCTTGGCAAGAAGCTCGCCGTTGGGTCCGCAGATCAGCCGGTACCTGGCCTTATAGAACTCCGAGCCCTTCCTGATATCCGCTTTCAGGTCCCTGGGAAGGAAGTGGAAGGAAGACCAGATCCTTGTGATGTCCTGAAGTCCCAGAAGATCCGTGCGGGCGTCCATCATTTCCAGCTGCAGCTGCGTCGTCGCCGCGGAGTCCGGTCCGTTGATCGTGGAGAGCAGCGTTCTCGTGCAGCAGTCCACAAACTGCGCGCTATAGCAGATCGAAAGGCTCTCCTCATGAGAATATCCCGCCAGATAAGCCGCGCAATATGTCGCATAGTAATGAAAATCAATCTGCATCTTCTGTTTTGTCCTCCGCCGTCGC
>DLYC01000163.1:6540-6683 GCA_003447895.1 Lachnospiraceae bacterium
TTTTTCGCCAGCTTCTTTGTGATCTTTCCCACAAGCACCGCCGCCACGATCATTTGAAGCAGCATAACGACAGAGGTCAGGTCCATGAGCAGGGTCGAGAGCCTGTCCGCAAGATCTTCCTCGGAAGGAATCACCCCCGTAAG
>DLYC01000163.1:6830-19317 GCA_003447895.1 Lachnospiraceae bacterium
CCTCTTGAGATCTCAATCGCCCTTGTCCCGATCTTCCATCGAAATCTCAGATCGAACACATTAACTAAGACGATCAACACGATAGCCAGCGCATATGCAGCCAGCCCGCCCTCCTGGCTGCCGGCCGCATTCTCATATTCTGTATAGACAGAGACATGGAGCGGATTCACGAACATGATATACAAAAATCCCTTGAGTACGCCCCATACGCCGAATCCTATGACGCCCATTCCCGCTACCGAGAGTGTGTGCTGATGTTTCCTTAAAGATAACTGCAATTCTTCCATAGTCTGTTCCTTTAGTGGTCCGCCCTTGCTGTCAGCCTTAAATCGGACATTCGCAATCCGCTTCGCTATTTGTTCATAAACCGCAGCCGCTTCTACAGCTTAGAGTCGGTAGACGGATTGTTGCTGTTCAAACTGATTGTGTGCATACACGTTTACTGCCAATAGATAGGATACAACCTTTTTGGCAAATCATAAATATCCATTTTGGAATAATAATGCTCCGGCAGATGCATATGCACGAACCAGAGCATTTACAACTTGTATAGCTTTCGAGATATCCCCTCTCCCAGGTTCCGTTTATGTTGATCTCCCCTACTTTGCATCCGGGATAGCCAAGATTTCAATCCTCCCCGTGCGGGGAGGGACTGTTTTAGATGGTTTATCCTACGGTCGGTGTCTAATTTCAATCCACCCTCCCCGTGCGGGGAGGGACCGGAGGAATAGGAAGGTCCGACGCAGGAGCCATGATTTCAATCCACCCTCCCCGTGCGGGGAGGGACGCGATTCCGGATTAGGTGTGCTGACGTCTGTCTGATTTCAATCCACCCTCCCCGTGCGGGGAGGGACTGTCTTCCGATACGCTATACACGGATATGCACCTATTTCAATCCACCCTCCCCGTGCGGGGAGGGACTATGATCCGGAGTCCCTCCGGTGTGGTGATGTCCGATTTCAATCCACCCTCCCCGTGCGGGGAGGGACTCTGGCAGTACATGTCAAACTCTCCGGTTATTACGATTTCAATCCACCCTCCCCGTGCGGGGAGGGACGAGTCAGGCAAACAAGCAGGAGGTGAAAGATGTACAATTTCAATCCACCCTCCCCGTGCGGGGAGGGACAACAACAGCCGGCGTTACCACCGCTCCGACCATATTTCAATCCACCCTCCCCGTGCGGGGAGGGACATGATGCGCTTTGCCTCATCATAGATTTCTCCACAATTTCAATCCACCCTCCCCGTGCGGGGAGGGACCATATCAAGCCAGTCGAGGACTGGGCGATTGAGATTTCAATCCACCCTCCCCGTGCGGGGAGGGACCAGCTTCCTCGTGACCTGCCTGAGAGCCGAGTGGATTTCAATCCACCCTCCCCGTGCGGGGAGGGACATGTCCCTCGGAAGGAACGTCATCAACTGGATAAAATTTCAATCCACCCTCCCCGTGCGGGGAGGGACGGGGTGGAGCATCCTCATGGACAAAGGTTGCAGATTTCAATCCACCCTCCCCGTGCGGGGAGGGACGCCTTGTCAGTGGCTTTCGTCATCTGACAATACATTTCAATCCACCCTCCCCGTGCGGGGAGGGACGGAATCCCCGTCACATATCTCCGAAACGGAGATAATTTCAATCCACCCTCCCCGTGCGGGGAGGGACCAGTCCCATTGTGTGCCTCCTTTTCTATTGTTTATTTCAATCCACCCTCCCCGTGCGGGGAGGGACTTCCGCACTAACTGTGCTTCAAATTCACGTTCGTTATTTCAATCCACCCTCCCCGTGCGGGGAGGGACGACTTCCTTGGACTTGCTGAGTGCGTAGGTCAGAAATTTCAATCCACCCTCCCCGTGCGGGGAGGGACGTTGCTACGTATTCCGAAGGCGGGTCTGTGGTAAGGGATTTCAATCCACCCTCCCCGTGCGGGGAGGGACTCCCTCGCAAAAATTTGCTCTTTATACTTTGCATTTCAATCCACCCTCCCCGTGCGGGGAGGGACACCGCCCACCGCCTACCGCTCCTTTGATGATTTTGATTTCAATCCACCCTCCCCGTGCGGGGAGGGACCTGCCAGTCATCAAGAATCCAGTAAGAGTTGTCGAATTTCAATCCACCCTCCCCGTGCGGGGAGGGACTGCCTCGAGTGTCGCTTTCCCGGCGTAGGAGCAGATTTCAATCCACCCTCCCCGTGCGGGGAGGGACGTGAAGGTAGGACGCATAAAAGTGGCGGAGCGAGTGATTTCAATCCACCCTCCCCGTGCGGGGAGGGACAGGGTGCGAACCTAACAAAATACACAGAATAAAAGATTTCAATCCACCCTCCCCGTGCGGGGAGGGACCGAACGTGGTCAAGACGGCCTTCAATGCGAATTTTATTTCAATCCACCCTCCCCGTGCGGGGAGGGACGGTATCAATTCTATCAGCCGAACCCACAAGGAAAATTTCAATCCACCCTCCCCGTGCGGGGAGGGACATTAAGCAGACCAAAGGATATTTTAACAAGGGCATCATTTCAATCCACCCTCCCCGTGCGGGGAGGGACCTACAAGCTTAGTAGTGTCCGCAGGCTTGTGAGATTTCAATCCACCCTCCCCGTGCGGGGAGGGACGATGCCCGCACCAGAGCCATACAGGGAGGTGACGATTTCAATCCACCCTCCCCGTGCGGGGAGGGACTAGGAGGATGCTATGCTTTATGAGCGAATTAAAATTTCAATCCACCCTCCCCGTGCGGGGAGGGACCAAAGCATGTTTACGCGTTCCCCTATCAGACAAAATTTCAATCCACCCTCCCCGTGCGGGGAGGGACGACATAACGTCGTCACAATGCTTGCAAGGGAGGATTTCAATCCACCCTCCCCGTGCGGGGAGGGACACGATAACGGCATCGTCAAGACCAGAATCAAGACATTTCAATCCACCCTCCCCGTGCGGGGAGGGACCCGACAAGAAGAGCGGAAATGATAAGTGGTGGAAAATTTCAATCCACCCTCCCCGTGCGGGGAGGGACGATTGACGCCTGCTCCCTTGTGTCGACAATCACACGATTTCAATCCACCCTCCCCGTGCGGGGAGGGACATTTTCGAGAGTGATTTTGTCCCCTTGCTTAACAGATTTCAATCCACCCTCCCCGTGCGGGGAGGGACGCCAAAATTTGTCCTGCATTGTTGATGTGTCTTTTGATTTCAATCCACCCTCCCCGTGCGGGGAGGGACCGAATCTGTTTCAACAGTTACAGGAGCAGGGGAAAATTTCAATCCACCCTCCCCGTGCGGGGAGGGACGATCTGTGCCTGTCCTTTGCCGACAGAGAACAGATTTCAATCCACCCTCCCCGTGCGGGGAGGGACTCAGGCGGAGCTTGCACGGATTGTCGGCGTAGATATTTCAATCCACCCTCCCCGTGCGGGGAGGGACAGCAAAAGTACACAAAATAACTCTATATACTCATGCATATATGAAAGAATTTTCGTCACATTTACTAACAATCGTTATGTATGGTTTCAATGTAATTTCGGTATCCTTTCAAACCGATACTTATTTCAGTGCGAACATAGCAGTAATTTTATGATTTATCCATGTTCGCACCTTTAAATCATAATTAGCCCCTCTGGTTCATAAGTCTCTTTTGTTCCAAAATGTTCAATTTTGGTCTGATACTTATTTCCTAAATAGTAAAACCGTAAACTATCTTTTTCCTTATCCATCAGTGATATTAGTTTATGCTGAAGTTTTTTACATTGAGCCGCATCTAAAACACACTCAAATACAGAATTTTGAACTCTTTGCCCATAATTTACACATTGCTTTGCAATTTGGCGCAGTCGCTTACGGCCTTCCGCATCTTTCGTATTCACATCATATGTTATTAATACCATCATAGGCAGACCTCACTTCCATAAAAATGGAGGATACGTGTCAAGATCTCCACGCAAATAACGAGACAATAATAGCGCCTGTATATATGGTAATAATCCCCACGCAATTTTCTCTTCTAAAAACGGATGCGTTATTGATTCCTTTTTTCGATCTTGCCAAGCTTTTAAAAACTTACGACGTCCATTCTCAGTCATTAGAACTGCCCCACTCTCCTCCTTTCTAAAATCCGTTGAATTGACAATACGATTATTAATTGCAGTTAGCACAAAACGATCAGCTATAACCGGCCTCATTTCTTCCATTAAGTCCAACGATAGCGATTTTCTCCCCGGACGGTCTCTGTGCATAAATCCAACATATGAATCAAGGCCAACGCTTTCCAACGCAGAGGCACAATCAGAGGCCAATAGACTATAGGCAAAAGAAAGCATTGCATTCACGTTATCGAGTGGAGGACGTCTGCTCCTCGATTGGAAGTAGAATTCCTCCTTGTTGCGAAGAATCATCTGATCAAAAACGCCAAAGTATGCCGCAGCTCCAACTCCTTCAAACCCACGCACTGAATCAAGAGACTCTTCTTTTGCAGTTAACAGTATCTGCTCTTTTATAATGTTGATTGCATTACGTATTTTTGCCTCTTCTAACCTCAACAGATGATCTCTCAATGCGCGCTCCAGGCTCCATCTTGAATTATAAAGCTTTCCCACAATCATATTTCTAGCAATTACGCAACTTCTCTCCGGATCATCTGCAATTCTATATTGTTCTCGTCGAAGCAGCACATTCCCTTGATAAATCCCAGCGGTTCGAGCCAAAAACTTTCCTCTTGGTGAACAAAACACAAGTCCAACGCCTTTATTTGCACAGATACCCATCAAAGCAGGCGATGCTCCATAATATGAAAAAGTTATAATTGCTTGCAATGTGTGTAAAGGGTATCTGGCCAACTGTTGATCATTTCGTTTTGCGACAACATTTTCCCCATCCAATGAAAGATATACATCTTCAGAGGTCACAAATAATGTATTCAGCAGATGTTTCATATATCCTCCTTGATGGCAATCGAAAGATACTCAGACGCCGAGTATTTCTTCATTAGTTTCGGGAGACATATATCCTTCAAAGAACATGCATTGCAAGCCTTAGTTCTTTTAACCTTTGGCGTATGTCCTTTTCTATATAACTCATGCATTTCTATCAGGTTCTTTTCAACTTTACAGCGCAACTCTTTATCAAAAAAGACTTTTTCCCTTCGGTGCGTTTCTCCATAGAATAATGCTCCCTCCGGAATATCACAACACAGCATTTCTTCTAAACACATAGCCTGACCGCACAACTGGAGGCGGTCAGCATCTATCTGTTTTGACGTGCCACGCTTATACTCTACAGGAAATGGAAGCCAAAGCCCCTCATGACCTTCCAAAGGAATTCCTGTAGCAGCATGATGGAACTCAAGAATATCACACTGACCGCTTACTCCCAATTTAGCTGAACTTAAGCGTATTCCGCGAACAATGATTAAATCTTTTCGATTTTCACGAATTGTTTCATCATGTGCGCGTTTATGAAGGATATCTCCTTCCACTGTATGCAAATTATCAGCCCACTGATCTTCTATATGAATTAGGGCCCATTGCCTTCGACAAAAAGAAAAATGCTGTAGGCCTGAAAGCTTAAGATAATCCGATTCACTATACATCAGTTCCTTCTCTGGCACGTGACTCCTTTAGGAAGTCTGTCCTCTGCCACTGTGACCTCATAATCGTCATAGCATCTTGCGGGTGCATTTGAATCATGATCTCTGCGATTAACAGATACAAGATCAAAGAGACGATACGCAGGCGCACAGCCAAGTTCTGTATCATGTTTAAAGATTATCAGTTCTCTTACTGACATCTTGCCACGTGCGGCAGAATGATCCATTTCGAACATATTCAGAATTGCATCCCATAACAGTTCCAAATCTTCCTCTGAAAACCCTGTCGTTTTCCGGGCCAGGTTTGCAGAAATGAATCCTTCGCATCTATAAAGCCCATAAGGAATAATATACTTCCGTCCAATTTCGGTCCCCTTCTTTTCCGCATCCGCTTCTGTTGTGATGGCAACACGTGTAATTGTTATTTCCTGTGGCACAACCGGTTCTATACTGCGCGCAAATCCTAACTGTACCGGGCCACGAACCTGACCACAGTTTAATGCTCCTTTAACGAAAGTGGTCATAACAGCACCAAATGTCCGAATGTCAAAGAAATTGTCGCACATCCATTTACGGATTTTTTCATCTATCCTTTCATCTGCTTTTTTAGCAGCCTTCAATGATTTTTCATCCGGCTTAACTCCCACATAAGCGCATGCTTCTGAATCACTGCGATTAAGCGGTACATTTTCCTTAATATAAATTCGATATCCCGGTTCCCCCTCTTTGACCGTCTCTACATAATTCCTGATTTTTCGTTTCAGGCATACATCAGTCACAAGTCCTAATCCCGTCTCAGGATCTACTCGGGGCATATTGCCGGCGTCGGGATCTCCATTTGGATTTCCGTTTTCCACATCGAACAATACTACAAATTCATATCTGTTTTTGATTGTTTCTGCCATTTCTTATTCCTCCTTTTTGCCGCCTTGATAGCGAGCCTGTGTTTGATGATAATAGCCCAATTGAAATGATCCCTGCTGTGCAAGATTCATTCTACTCGGAAACTCCTCAGGTAGTTTTGACATCACTCCTGTAAGATCACGATTCAGTTTGACCTCCAGCCCTCCGCCAATTTTCTTCAGATGCTTTTGAGAAAGATTGATCAATACAGGAAATACTGTTCCTGGTGTTGCGGATGCGGAATTAAAATATTTGTCTCGAATAGTGCTGTTAATTCCAGGATTCGCTGTGGATTGTATGTTTTCCAATAATGAAAACAGTCTCCCCAAATTGTACGGTACATTTTGACTATCAACGTTAAGCGCCACTGTTAACACCTCCTCCGGTACATCTTTATTACGATTCTTCAAATAATATGCTTTAATGATTGCAGCACGTCCGCGACTAATCTCATGCTCTGCTCTAATGCGAAGATTCACGGCATTCAACAATGTTGCAGGGTAGCGGGCATTCATTAGGATAGCTCGAAGCACTTCACCGGACATAACAGGTGAAGGAGTCTTGTTATTCGCTTTTTGATTTACTGTCTCAGCCAACATTTTCCACAAAGGTAATGTTGGAAACGGGTCTTTTACCGAACGGATAATTTCCATGCGGTTGTGATGATCCATGACATTCCGAATTATATCTCCAAAAGTGCTCTCGAGGAAAAAGCGCACAGACAGTCTGGCTGCGTTTGGTGCAATTCCAAGCACATAAAAAGGGCGAGCCGGATCAAGACTTGATTGTTCGAAATCTACAATATTTCCTGCCACCAGTCGATGCATCATATCTGTAATATCTTGCTGTGAATACTGGCTTGGTGCCCCAAACAAAGTCAGCCCAAGCGCATTCTGGTAAACCGGATCATTTCCCTTTGCCCAGCACAGAACTGCCGTATCCCCCACATAAGAAACATGCTCTCTATCTGCTATAAGATCATTAAGTGCGCTAGTGTACGCAAATGCAGCATATTGACTGACGGGCGCGTTATAGTTCTGTTCTTTTCCATATGAGCAAAACGCCGGAGCATTAAATGAAATCAATGCAGCCCCCGATGACTGAGCATTTCTTATTCCCTTAATCGAAGGATGTATTTTTTCTACCTTTCCATATTTTCCTGTAATCAGGCAAGGCATTTCCGGACCATCACCAGAAGCAAGATAATACTCCTCCCATGCATTTCGAATCGCAGTATCTTCTGTCAAATACTGTCTGTTATAGCATAGGATAAAATTACTGCCGGAAATTAAATCTTCCCAATTTTCCTTCAACGCCGGATGTTGCTCTGCCTTCAAAGGATCCCAATTTTCAAAAAAACGAACGGCAGCCTGTGAAGCAGGCGTGTTAACCTGTTCAAGGATTTTCAAATGTAGTTCTTTACATTCGTGAAAACACTTCTCAGCCCGTTCAGGCTTCCCTTTAGAATCCACCCCTAAAATATAACTGGAATTATCCCATAGAAAATTTGACTTAATATCCACAGCTCGTTTGACCGGTGCCGGAACGTCCATTATTCGCGGTATTTTCTTTTTCCCGCCATCCGCGACATCCATCACGCTCGCTGCCTGAAGAATGTCGCCATTGTCATCAATATATAGAGCATAATTAATTTTTGCCTTTCCCCATCCCGGTCCGGGAATTTTGCCGGCGGCACGCAGATCTTCATAATAGTCCACTAATGCGTGTAGTATCATCCAATCACCTCCCCAGAATCGCGCGTCGGAATTTTAATCACTCCATCGCGCATGATTGCGCGAAAGAAAAGAGGCTGAATATTGGTACCATCGCGATAATCCATATCCCAAAGCATATAGCCGAGGTCTCTCTCTCCTCTCAGTTCGTCCGGGCAAGATGGCCTCTCTTTACAAGCCGCAAAGCTAACCGGAAATTCTCTCACACCAAAATATGGCTCATGATAGAATTGTCCTTTTTCTATGCGCCTCCTCATAATATCCTGAAATTTTCCCGGATTATCACCTTGGGCAGCTTGGTCTGTCATTTCAAAATGAGCATCAATAATATATCTCACATCGCGCAGGACCATAGACGCACGTTGCTGAATTTGCTCTGATGTTGCAATGTAAGGCTCTTTTCCACCTCTTTCCATAATTATTTTAAGTGTTCTGGCACTAGCAACAGACTTAACTTCATTGCGGCGAATATTCATAAAACGAATGGGTGCACATACTTGAATACTGTCTACGCACCATTTAAGACCCGGATGCCAATAAATAGCTTCCAAAATTCCTCTGGCCGCTGATGGCGTCATAACATCGTAGCTGACTCGCTCAACCTTCATCTCTGGTCGAGTAAACAACGCATAATCTCCCCACACTTCTAAGTGTATGGCCATATACTCCACCTCCTCATCGTCCTTTATAATTTATTCTCATATGAATTCTGCTCTTCCCGAGTAATTCCCTAATGAAAGCCCGCAGTTCATATCATATAAGGCAAGATTTGATAAATAATAAATGCCATTCATCATCATTACATCCCCGCACTCCCATAATGCTTGAAAATGTTGCCTGTAAAGATTAACTCCATATTGATTCAGTTTTCTCATTACAGAACGACTCATATCCCCTTGTCGTATTTGATCCAATAAACCTGCGCCTTTATCTATTGGGATGTATACTGTTACAGTGTCACTGTCAATCAGATGAAACTCGTTTGAAACGGTTCGAAACGGTAATGATCCGTTTTTTAACTTTTCAATAATTCTATATCTGTCTAAAGATGGGCCTTTTCGAAATAGTAATTCTTTATAATACAATTGAATTGCCTCAGGAGAATTTAGCTTTGCTGTTTTACCGGCAACAATCTGTGTTGCTTGAATATTCATTTGAAATAGCGCCGGTGGAGGTGTTTCCGGTAAAAACACTGTCACTATGCTCTTTTCTGTACTTTGATGTCCTTCTCTGTTGCATCTTCCTGCCGATTGAATTATTGAATCCAGGCCGGCTTCCTCTCTTAATACTTCAGGAAAATCCACATCAACGCCTGCCTCAATTAATGAGGTGGATATAACTTTGCAGGTTTTCCCTTCTTTCAGCCTTTTTCTGATTTCATTTAGTTTTTCTTTGCGATGCGCCGGAATCATAAGCGTCGACAAATGATAGCATCCTTCACCACATAATCCGGAATAAATATCTCTGGCTTTCTTCCTGCTATTAACAATACAGAGTATCTGTTCCTTCAAATTCATCCGATGTACTATTTCCGCCCAAGTAATCTTTCCTTCCTGAACAATTGTCACCCTGTTAAATATAGAATCTGATGAAAGTTCCTGAGGACATATCTCCTGTGGCTTTACTCCCGGCAAATAAATTTTAAATATATCTTCTAAAGCCGGCTGAGTTGCTGTACATAAAACTGCGGTGACACCATAAAATCGAACCAACTGTGAAATAGAATAAACGCAAGGATGAAGATAAGGCAGCGGTATCATCTGAGCCTCATCAAAGACAATCACGCTATTTGCGATATTATGTATTTTTCTACACTTGGAACTCTTACTGGCAAACAAAGATTCATAAAACTGAACTGCTGTGGTTACAATAACCGGCATATCCCAGTTCTCAGTAGCCAAACTCATCTGCACAGCTTCTTGTGTTACGCGATCGTCTGAATCATATTCAATTCCACTATGGTGTTCCAATACATTTCTATCCCCTAATATTTGTCGGAATATCGATGCTGTCTGTTCGATAATAGATGTGTACGGTACAACATAAATAACTCGTCGCATTTCATTACATATGGCATGATTTAACGCGAAAGCCAGGGATGCTATAGTTTTTCCTCCACCTGTGGGGACTGTCAATGTAAACACTCCCGGGTTCTTTTTTGCCTCACGTATACAGCTGCCAAGAATCGCACATCTTTTCTTGTTTAATTCTCCTTTTGGTGGAAACCAATTTTCAATATACTTCTCAAGACGTTTTAACAGAACAGGAAGTTCCTCTCCGGTATCTCTGTAAACCTCCCCGGATTTCATAAATAACTCCGTATCCAGGTAATCTGCATCGACTAAACAGGAATACAGCATTCGGATAAAAAAAGCTTCTGAAAGCGAATTCCCGTCTTTGGGCAATTTAGGAAAAGCCGCACTAGGAAAACTTATCTCTTCTTTCCATGTATTATAGTTTGGGATTTCACTTTTAAATGCCCTGTTTAAACGGCCTCGCAGTGTTCCTTCACTGTAATCACTCAGCCCACCCAGATCCGGCAAACCGCTATGATGCCCTGCTATACAGAAAGCTGCATATACCTGGCTCTTTAGGGCACACTCGTAAGCTCCTGCAGATGAATGATCAACCTTTGGTCCATTATTCAGGATGCGGTTTTGGAATTCTTTCGAGTATTTCCCGATATCATGCATTACCCCAACTAGTTCACCTTGTTCTTCTGCACCGAAAGCTTTTGCAAACGTTTTTGCCAATCTGGCAGTCCCTTCCAGGTGTTCTTTAACTGTCTGTTCACATCCATCTTCCCGTTTATGCGCTATATATTTTGCCACTATATCTGCCCTCTGCCTGAATAGTATAGAATCTCTTTTCAACGTTAAAATTCTTAAATCGAGCTTCTACACGTGTTTAGTTTGCCTGTAAAAAGATCTATCTTATTGTGCACATTTGAATTGCGAACTCAGCGGCAGAATAACACCATATGTTCAAACCTCTAAGTAATTCATCTTCTCAGTAGTTACCAGCAATTGAAGCAGTAATTGCTCCATCCTTATTCTACAACTCTTGTCGTCATTTGAATCACACAAAATTGCTTGTCCCCTCTTGTTGGTCAAAAAATAGACCACGGCATCAAATTCATTGATTGTTAGAGACTCCTTGATTCTTGATATTTGATATTTGATTTTGATTTGGTTGAATTGATATGGTTGAATGAATTTTAGATCTGCTTTTGATTTGTGGAAAGGCTTTCAACACTTCATGTCGCACGCTCGCTTTGTAAGTTTCAAGGTTTAAACAGGATTTCGCTTGCCACTTTCTATCCTGCCGTCGATTCTGTGGCTTCCAGGGGTTGAATGGGACCGGGGAGAGGGTTTTGTATGAGCGGTAAGTTTTACATGATCTTTCTGGAGGAAGAGAGAGGGTGAGGACTGCAGCTCCTGCAGTCCGAAAGCCCGATCTGTCTGAGGGGTCCGGTCTTCGGAGCGGACCCCGAGTTTCGGGCGGTCCCTCTCTCGAACGACAGAAGATCATAGTAAAACTCCGCGAAATAAGACACCTTCTCCCCGGCCCATCAAGCCCTGTCAGGCACTTGTCCCCGGCACCCCTGTCCGATACCTGTCCGATATAAAAAGCGCCGCCCCGGAAATCCGGGGCGACACCTCTGTCTTCAATATTTTGGTCCTTGCGAAGTCCCGCTTCGAACTCAGGCCTTTCCGGCACTTCCGAGAACGTTGACGATCTTGTGAGCGACCATATCCTTGACAGCCTGTCTTGCGGGCTTGAGATACTGTCTGGGATCGAAGTGATCCGGATGCTCTGCGAAGTACTTGCGGATATTGCCGGTCATAGCCAGGCGGATATCGGAGTCGATGTTGATCTTGCAGACAGAAAGCTCTGCCGCGTGACGAAGCTCATTCTCCGGGATGCCGATCGCGTCGGGCATGTTGCCGCCGTATGTGTTCACCATCTTGACGAACTCCTGCGGAACGGAGGAAGATCCGTGCAGAACGATCGGGAAGCCGGGCAGTCTCTTGGAGACTTCCTCGAGAACGTCGAAGCGGAGCGGCGGGGGAACAAGGATTCCGTCTGCATTGCGTGTGCACTGCTCAGGTCTGAACTTATATGCGCCGTGGGATGTGCCGATCGCGATCGCGAGGGAATCGCAGCCGGTTCTTGTTACGAATTCCTCGACTTCTTCGGGACGGGTGTAGCTGGCTTTGCCTGCCTCAACAACGACCTCATCCTCAACACCTTCGAGTGTGCCGAGCTCAGCCTCTA
>DLYC01000163.1:19438-20017 GCA_003447895.1 Lachnospiraceae bacterium
AAGGACTTGGAGGACGCGTCGATCATGACAGAAGTGAATCCGCCGTCGATGCAGCTCTTGCAAAGTTCGAAAGTATCGCCGTGATCGAGGTGAAGTGCGATCGGGATCTCAGGATTCTCAATGATGGCCGCCTCAACCAGCTTTACAAGATAGGTATGATTCGCGTATGCGCGCGCGCCCTTGGAAACCTGAAGGATTACGGGGCTCTTAAGCTCGCCGGCTGCTTCTGTGATTCCCTGAACGATTTCCATGTTGTTTACGTTGAACGCGCCAACAGCATATCCGCCATCATATGCCTTTTTGAACATTTCAGTAGTTGTTACAAGTGCCATTTTTTTCTCCTTTCGAGTTAGTATTGTAAATACTATATACAACAGTATTTTAGTATTCTTACAGGGGAAATTACAAGTAGTTTGTTCCTGATGCGTCGGATTCCGCGTTTTTCTGCCCGCTCGCTTTTTTTACTCCCTGTTCTTGAGCACTTCAGCCGGCGTCACTTTGTCGATTTTTTGCACCAACAGCGCGTTGATCACAAAATACATGGCCATAATGATCGCAAACAGTCCGACGTAGACGAGC
>DLYC01000163.1:20072-26066 GCA_003447895.1 Lachnospiraceae bacterium
GCCCGGCCTGCTTGATCTGCGCCCTGGCGGAGGAGATGGCGACCTCTTTGCGCCCCTTTGGGATCACTGCGTCAAAATAGGGATTCTCCGAGTCTGTTCCCATAAGTGTCACTTCCAGGTTGTAGCCGAAGCGCTCTTTGTTCAATGTTTTGGCAAAGGCGGGGGTGCCGCCTTCGGGCACCTTTCGGTCCGGGAATTTGTACATATATATGTACGCGAAGTGGGTGTCCGCCGGGTTGTCCACTTCCACGTGGCGGCACATGACATAACAGTCCACGGCAATGAAGACCAGGGCCAGTGAGACATACAGGCCGACCGCCATCGTGAGGGCGGCGCGGAATTCCCGCAGCAGGCGGCGGATCCGAAAGCGGCCGATGAAGTCCATTCTGCCCAGGTTGAGCTGCTTTCCGGATGCCTCTCTGCGGCCTCCGCGGAGGAGAAAGAGGGCCGTGCAGGACAGCTTCCTTCGGAGAGCTTTTCCCTCCGGTAATCGGAGAGCCTGTCTCCTTTCATGCCGACGATCTCGGTGCCGTCGACTTTGATCGACCCGCCGTCCGGAACTTCCAGCCCGCCGATACAGTTGAGGAAGGTCGACTTCCCGCTCCCGCTCGGGCCCTGAATCACACACATCTCTCCCTTTCCGACACCGGTACTGATGCCTTTGAGGACTTTCGTGCGGTTTTCTCCTTCGCCGTAGAACTTGATGAGGTCCTCCACTTCCAGAAACATTTGCTACTCCTGTCTTTTTTGTCCGTGCAGCCGACACATCGGCCTGTTAGTTAGTTAAGTCTATCCGAATTATAACTCTCAGAAGTGACATAAGCAAGTTTCCGCAAGTTGCCTCCGCAAATCACACCGCAAAGGCCGCAAAAGGCGAGGCACAGGCAAAAGGCCCGGTCAAAAAAGTCAAAAAATAGTCCGTGGATGTGGGCGCATAAAGTGCGTATATATAATCAAACAGCCGGGAAGAACGGCTGCCAGACAACAAGCAGACATGATCAAAAGATTTAAAGATTGAGAGGATACTAAAATGAGTGATATGGAAAACAAACTTACAAACGAAGCACTTGAGAACGTAACAGGCGGAAATGACGGCATGGGCGAAGGCACCTACAGTGTCAGAGATATCAACCCCATTTGGGTAAGAGTCACTTCTTCCTCCCTTAACTGCAGATACTGGCCCAACGGAAGGATCGCGAAGGTCTATGAGAGAGGCCACAAGCTCAAAGTCGACGGAATCACTACAGACGGCGAGTGGTACAGACTGTGGATCTACAATCCGGAAGGCGGCGAGTGCTACGGATATATCTATAAGGCTTATACAGAGAGAATCTGATAAGCTGCGCATCTTTTAAAAAAATCCGGCCGTGTGGCCGGATTTTTTGCATTTTCCAGTTTATGGTGCCAGGCACCATAAACTCGCACTTTATAAAGTTTATAAAAATTTTATGGTGCCTGGCACCATAAAATCTCACGCGACCAGCCACTTATATTTCTCCACGCTGTAGAGCGGGATAAAGGGGATTATGATCGGCGTGGTTTTTACATATTTCTGATATTCCGGGTCATCCCCGTATGTCCTGTTCTGTCGGATCTCCAGTCTTCTGGCCCCGCCGAACATGACGTAGATAATGCCGAGGTAGCCGACGAGCGCCGCGATCCACTGGAGCACGCCGTGCAGAGCCGGGATTCCACCGACAAAGACGCCCGTCCAGAACAGCATCTCGCCAACGTAGTTGGGGCACCGCACGATCCTGTACAGGCCGGTGTCCACAAACCGGCGCGGGTTCACTTTCTTGGCCGCGTTCTTCTGAAGATCCGCGCAGGTCTCGATCACAAGGCCGGCTGCACTGATCACAAGACCGACGATCAGAAACGCGTCCGTGCCCTTTCCGTTCGAAATTCTGAAGATGACCGGAGACGTCTCGCACACATACAGAAGCGCCGCGCTGATCCAGATCGCGCACTTGGCGCCGAAGCCCATGCCGTCGCCGGATTTGATCTCCGTCTTCATCTTGTTGTTATAACTGGCGCTCTTGAGCTCCCTGTAGGCCAGGTACCCGCCCAGGCGAAGGCCGTACAGAACAAACAGGATCGAGGCGCAGACCGTCCCCGCCGAGAGTCCGGGCCCGCCCAGGATCAGGAGCGCCACGCCAATGGCCGCGACGGAGAAGCCGTAGCCGATCGAAATGAACCAGACATACTTTTTAAACCCTATGCTGCTAAATACTAATGCCACTATTGCCATGATCCAGAATAAACTCATGCTGTCTCTCCTTTTTTTAATCCAATCTCAAACCTGTCACTGCTCAGCCAGCCGCTCAGTTTCCGGCGCCGTTCCGCGGCAAATCCCGCGCCCGTCCCATTCCAGGCTCTCCACAAACTCCTCGATCAGCCCGTTCACGATTTCCGGCCGGTCCGTATTCGAGTTGTGCCCGGCGTCCCGGATCCACCGAATCGGAATCCCCGATTTTTTGTGCCAGGCCTTATTATAGCGGATGCACGACCCGGCGTGATCCTCTTCCCCGCAGATCAGGAGCGCCGGACACCGGATTTCATAAGGAAGCCCCGCCTCGACCGCCTCTGCCAAAATCCTGTAGCCATGCCCTGCCAGCTGCGCATACCTCTCCTGATCCCCCTCGTAGGTCTTCATCATGGCGCGCATGAGCTTTCTCCCGTATTCGGAGACCGCCACCCCGTTCGTGCCTGTCCGGAGCAGGGCTTTCCAGGGATAATAGCGGTAAACCGGCTCCATCCTCCCAAGAAGCCAAATTTCGATTCCCGTCATGTACTCCCTCTGAAGGGGCGCCGAGTCGATCGCGACGAATCCCCGCAGCTTTGCCGGGAACTGCTGCGCGTAGGCCTGCCCCACATAGCCGCCCATGGACTGCCCGATGATCACCGGCTTGTCAAAAGCTTCCCGCCTCAGAATTTCATCCAGCCATCCGGCCTTATTCATGAGTGAAAAGCTCATCTCAAAGGGCCAGGAGGCCGCGTGCCCCGGCGCGTCCCAGACAAGCAGGGGATATTTTCCCCTGAAATACGCCACCTGTCCGGCAAAAAGGCGGTGGTCCGCCGTGAGCCCGGGCAGAAAGACGAGCTGCGGCCCCGCAGCTTCCGCCTTCTTGTCCACCCAATAATGGATGTCTCCGCAGGATGTCGGGAAAGTCTTGTGCTTCATACTTTTCCTCCTCTCACAATCTGACAAAGCCGGGTGCTGTATTTTCATTATGTCAATTATATAAGAATTGCCCGAAGATGACAGCCCAAAAAGCGCATCTTCATCGCCCCGGCGATCCGTTTCCGCCTTTTTACTCCCCGGAAATCTCCCTGTGCTATACTGATTAGCAGGAAATTCCCGCGCCAGAGGCAGCCGGACAATACACAGGCATGAACTGCCGATTTCTTTCATCACCCAGAGAGGCACTTATCATGAAAATCACATTTCTGACTATTTTTCCCCGGCTCTTCGACAGCTTTCTCGAGGCGCCCATCCCGCAGCGCGCCGTAAAAAAAGGCGTTCTGGAGATTCAGGTAGTGGATATAAAGGACTATTCGCCCGGAAGCTTTCGCCACATCGACGACTCGCCCTTCGGCGGCGGGCCGGGCATGGTGATGCGCTGCCAGCCGGTCCTGGACGCGCTCCGGGCCGTCCGAAAAGAGCAGTCTGACACCTCCGCCGCCTCCACGATCACCGCCGCGCTCTCACCCGCCGGTGCGCCCTTCGATCAAAAGACAGCACATCGCTTCGCCGGCCTCGGCCACCTGATCCTGCTCTGCGGCCACTACGAGGGCATGGATGAGCGCATCTTCCGCCACGTGGACGAAGAGGTCTCCATCGGCGACTTCATCCTGACAGGCGGTGAGCTCGCCGCCATGGCCGTCGCGGACGCGGTGATAAGGCTCCTTCCCGGCGCGATCCGCTCAGAGAGCACGGGAGAGGAATCATTTGAAAACGGCCTTCTGGAGTACCCGCAGTACACCCAGCCGGCCGTCTATGATGGTGAATCGGTTCCTGACGTTCTCCTGTCAGGCAATCATGAAAAAATACGAAAGTGGAGGCTGAAGGAGTCCCTTCGAAGGACGCTTCTGAGAAGGCCTGACCTTCTCGCGGAGAGGCCCCTCACAGAGGAGGAGAAAACTCTCCTTAAAGAGATCGAATCGGAGGAGCCTCTTTTAACAGAAAAGAGCTCCGGGAGCAGGCCCTGAAGCCCCCTGTTTTATTTTCCTTGCGTTATTCCAGTTCGATCGTTCCCGGCGGTTTGCTGGTCAGATCGTAGAGAACGCGGTTGACGCCCTTCACCTCGCCTATGATCCGCGTCATGCAGGTCTGCAGCACATTCCACGGGATCTCCGCGGCCTCCGCCGTCATGAAGTCGCTCGTCAGGACGCCCCGAAGCGCAACTGCATAGTCATACGTGCGGCCGTCCCCCATGACACCGACAGACCGCATGTTGGTGAGCGCGGCAAAAAATTGTCCCTTCCCGGTGTCAATGCCGGCCTTTTCGAGTTCCTCCCGGAAGATAGCGTCAGCCTCCTGCACGATCCGTACCTTTTCCGCCGTGATGTCGCCGACGATCCGGACGCCCAGTCCGGGTCCCGGGAACGGCTGCCGGAAGACAAGATGCCTCGGAAGTCCCAGCTCGAGGCCGGTCTGTCTCACTTCATCCTTGAACAGCATCCGAAGCGGCTCGACGATCTCTTTGAAATCCACATGCTCGGGCAGGCCGCCGACATTGTGATGGGATTTGATCACGGCGCCGCCGTTTCCGGTTCCGCTCTCCACCACATCGGGGTAAATTGTGCCCTGCGCCAGGAAGTCCACCTCCCCGATCTTCTTCGCCTCTTCTTCGAAGACGCTGATAAACTCAGCGCCGATGATCTTTCTCTTCATCTCGGGATCCGTGATGCCGGCAAGCTTAATATAGAACCTCTCCTGCGCGTTCACGCGCACAAAGTTCAGCTCAAACGGCCCATCGGGTCCGAATACCGCTTCCACTTCATCCCCCTCGTTCTTGCGAAGAAGCCCGTGGTCAACAAAGACGCAGGTGAGCTGCTTTCCGACCGCCTTGGCGAGAAGGGCCGCTGCCACGGAGGAGTCAACACCGCCGGAAAGACCGAGCAGAACCTTGCCGTCACCGATCTTCTCCCGCAGTTCTTTCACTGTCGTCTCCACATAGGAGGACATCCTCCAGCTTCCTGTGCAGCCGCAGACCTCCATCACAAAGTTTTTCAGAAGCTGTGTGCCGAACGGGGTGTGTACCACCTCCGGGTGGAACTGCACGGCATAGAGCTTCCTGCCGGCGCTCTCCATAGCAGCCACCGGGCAGTTGTCCGTGTGCGCGGTGACCTTGAACCCCCTCGGAGGCTTCGCGATATAGTCGGTGTGGCTCATCCAGCAGACGGCCTCGGGCGCGGCGTTGTCGCCACATCCTTCTTCTGTGCCCGCGCTGTCTTTTCCGGAAATTTCCTTGAAGAGAGCCGAACCTGTGCACACACCGTCCAGCGCGATCCTGGTGCTTCCGTATTCGCTCACGGGCGCCGTCGCGACTTTGCCCCCCAGCTTGTGGGCCATGAGCTGGGATCCGTAGCAGATGCCCAGAACAGGAATTCCAAGGCCGAACAGGGCCGGGTCACAGGTCGGCGAGTCGGGTGCATAGACACTGTTGGGGCCGCCCGTGAGGATAATTCCTTTCGGGTGCATGGCCAGGATCTCGCCGGGCGTCTTTGTGTAGGGGTGAATCTCGCAGTAGACATTACATTCTCTGACTCTTCTTGCAATCAGCTGCTTGTACTGGCCGCCGAAGTCCAGAACGATGATCAGTTCTCTAGCCATGGATATCTCCTTTCTTATTTTTAAATGACCGTCAGATTCGCAAAGAGGCCGCCACATGCGTGGCAGCCTCTCTATTTTTTCTTACAGCTCGCAGTTGCCCACCGTTCTGGGGAAGGGCAGCACGTCCCGGATATTGCTCATGCCGGTCAGGTACATGA
>DLYC01000163.1:26120-26282 GCA_003447895.1 Lachnospiraceae bacterium
TGACGCAGCGCTCGAAGCCGAGGCCATAGCCTGCGTGGCGGACGCTTCCGTATTTGCGAAGATCCAGGTAGAACTGGTAGGTCTCCTTCTCCATTCCCAGCTCGTCCATGCGCTTCTCCAGCTTCTCCAGGTCGTCTTCACGCTGGCTTCCGCCGATGATCT
>DLYC01000232.1 GCA_003447895.1 Lachnospiraceae bacterium
ACATGTACTGTAACATTCCCCAGATCACCGGGAAAAGAAATGCTAAAGGTGTAAGCCTTCCCTGCTGTCAGGTCCGCACTGAGCCTGAATTCATGGTCGCCTGTCTGATTTAAATAAGCCTGCATCGACCACCCTTCTTCATCATAAAGCAGTGCATTCGGTTCAATACCATCAGTCTCCGTTGTGACACAGAAATCATAGGGACCGTCTTCTTCCGGTATAAAGCGAAAATAGTATCCAAAAGTATCGGATACTGTAACTTCAGCTTCAGAGCCGAGTGTGATATCAATAGGATTATCATAGTCTCTGCCGGTATAATCTTCGCCTTTTGCCGCATCTTTGGTTTCAGAGCTCTCTTCAATCTCTTCTGCCACAGGCTCGGAATAAGAGGCAGTCCCTTCCTCCGTCGAAGCTGCGCTTTGAGACCCGTCGGACCCGGAAGACGTGTCCGCGGCTTCAGCTGACTCTTCTTTCTGAGTATCAGGTTCGAAGTCCTCTCCGTCATTTTCTGCGGAATCCGTCTCCCTGTCCGCTTCGGCCTCTTCCTCCGTTTCCTCCGCGGTTTCAGGATCGGCGGGATCCGTCTGGGCAGAAACCGTCTCTTCAGGCTCTTCCTCCGAAGCAGCCTCCCCTTCTTCATAGTCTTCTGCATCTGTTTCAGATGCCTCTTGCGCTGAAACGGCCGCTGTCTCACCTATTCCCGGAATCTCTGCAGCCAGTGCAGTGGTTCCGCTCATAGGAAGACAAGTGGAAATTACCATACTCAGTGACATGAGAATAGCAGTGACCTTCTTCATTTTCATAATTTCCCTCCCTGGAGTTGCCGCGTAGTCTTTAACCTGAAATAAAGAACTCCTTAGATCCGGTACACAATCTCAGTATACCATTTCTAAGGAGTTCTTTATATAACTGCCGATAAATTATTAGTGGATTAGAGGGGAGTCGAACCCCTGTCCAAAAGCCAATTCAATGTCCTTCTACTATCATAGACTGTTTTTCCGGATTTCTCCCGTTCCCTCCGCCGACGGAAAACAGTCAATCCATCGGACTTGGTAGCTTCATGATACGCCCGCGGGGGCAAAGCTTACCCCGTGTCGTTTCCCGCTTTCATGACGCCGGAGCTGCAGGATGCGGGTGTCCTCCAGACGACGGGTGGCAATTAAGCCGCCAGTGCTACTCTATCGTTAGCGTTTATTTTTAATTGTGCCGTTTGACGATCGGCGTCGGATAGCTTCTCCACCTGCATGACCCCTGTCGAAACCTTTACTAACCCGGGATAATGCAAATGAGGCCGGGCACTTTCGCGCCCTTTTCATTTGACATTTGTATTATACAACAGCCGAAAAGGAAGTCAACCGTTTAAACTGCCGGTTAACAGAATGATCACATCCTGATCTGGCTGTTCCTGAAGTCCCTCTCCGTCTCGCGCTTTAGTGCCTTCTTTTTGAGGTCATCGCGCTTGTCGTAGAGCTTCTTGCCTCGCGCAAGGCCGATCTCCACCTTGACCCGTCCGTTCTTGAAATAGACCTGCAGGGGCATGAGGGTATATCCCTTTGCCTGCACCTGGCCGGCCAGCTTCATGATCTCGCGCTTGTGGAGAAGGAGCCGCCTCTTTCGGAGCGGTTCGCGGTTAAAAATATTGCCCTTTTCGTAGGGGCTCACATTCATTCCCTCGACAAAAGCTTCCCCGTGGTCGATCGTGACATAGGCTTCCTTGATGCTGCACTTGCCCTGCCGGATGGATTTCACTTCCGTTCCGAACAGCTCAATACCCGCCTCATATTTTTCTTCTATGAAGTAATCGTGATAGGCCTTCTTGTTGTTCGCTACAAGCTTGATCGCTTCCTTGGCACTCATCTCATTCCCTTTCTCTTCTCATTCCCTTTCCTTCTGCGGGCCTTGCCGTGAGCTCTCCCGGCTTTGCCGGACAGAACCCTTCCGGTGCGGTCCATGCGAAGACTCTTTTTCTTTTTGCCGGTCTCTTTTCCGGCCTTCTTCTTTTCGGACTCCCTGCCGGCGTTTCTGCCGTCGGCCTTACCGCTTCCGGCCCCGGAACTGCCTTTTCTCCTGTCTTCGCGGTCAAAGCTCCTCTGCCGGAAGTCTGCCGGAACAAAGTCCACGGTCCTTCTCATGGGGTCAGCCCCGGAGACCTCAATGTCCATCTTCTGGCCGAGTGTATATTTTGCCCCCGTGTACTCACCAACCAGTATATACTGTTTGTCGTCATAATAGTAGAAATCATCAGTTAAATCGCTGATGCGGATCATGCCTTCCACGGTATCGGGAAGTTCTACGTAAATTCCCCATGAAGTGATGCCGGAAATGATGCCCGTGTGGGTCTCTCCGACTTTTCCTTCCATGTACTGGGCCTTCTTGAGCTTGACCGTCTCTCGCTCCGCTTCGGCCGCGCGCTGCTCCATGGCGGAGCTTCTCAGGGCCGCGCCCGGAAGAGAGAGGTTAAGCCTGTCGATCGTGTCCGCTGTCATCTCCCCGCGAAGCCAGTACTTGAGACTTCTGTGAACCAGAAGGTCCGGATAGCGGCGGATGGGCGATGTGAAATGGCAGTAATAGCTGAGTGCGAGGCCGAAGTGCCCCTCACAGCCCGTGGCGTACTGCGCCCTCTGCATGCAGCGAAGGACCATTCTGCTGAGCATCCCCTCCTCCGGGGTTCCCTTCAGCTTTTCCAGGAGGTCCCGAATTTGGGAAGGGTGTACATCCCCCTGTCCGGGCCTGAACCGGTAGCCGAATCCCCTGACGAACTGTGCAAGCTCCCGCATCCTGTCCGCAGCCGGGGCGCCGTGCACGCGGTATACGGACGGAATTTCGAGGAACACACAGTGTCTGGCCACCGTCTCATTGGCAAGGAGCATGAAGTCCTCGATCAGGTCGGTCTCCTCGGTCCTCTCTCTCACGGCAATCTCGATGGGACGTCCCGTTTCGTCCAGGACGACCTTGGCCTCGGGGAAGTCAAAATCGATGCTGCCCCTCTCTTCTCTCTTTTTCTTAAGGAGCGCGGCCAGCTTTCTCATCTTGCGGAGCATCCTGGCCAGCCGGAGCGTTCTTCCCTTGATTCCCCGGTAGCCCTGCCAGGCAAGGCTTTGCGCGATCTCGCTGTCGTCTCCCTCTGTAAAGAGCCTCATGACGCCGTTATAGGAGAGCCTTGCGTCCACATGGATCACGGATTCCGTGATTTCGTAGTCCGTCACTTCTCCTTTGTCATCGATGGTCATAAGGCAGCTCATGGCGAGCCTGTCCTCGCCCGCGTTCAGGGAACAGATTCCGTTGGACAGCTTTCTCGGAAGCATGGGAATGACGCGGTCCGCCAGATAGACACTGGTCCCGCGGTTTAAAGCCTCTTTGTCGAGGGCAGACCCCTCCGTGACATATTCGGCCACATCGGCAATATGAACGCCCAGCTTCCAGAGGCCTTCTTCCCTCACAAGGGAGATGGCGTCATCGATGTCCTTGGTGTCTTCGCCGTCGATCGTCACGGTCGGGAGCGCGCGAAGATCCCTGCGGGCGGAAACGGAAGCTCCGGCATCCATAAGGCCGGTTTCCTCTTCCGGATCGTATTCTATGTGATCCGGCAGGCGGCCGGCTTCCTTCAGCGCTTCCTCCGGAAACTCCGTCGGGATCCCGTATCCCCTGACCAGGGACAGAATGTCCACGCCGGGGTCTGTGATATGCCCGAGGATCTCCGTGATCTGACCGACCGGGTCCTCGCCCGTCACACTGTATCTGGTGAGATCTGCCACGACCTTGTGGCCCTGCATGGCGCTCTTCTCTTTCCCCACCGGAATGTCCACTTCAAAGGGGATCTTGGGGTTGTCCGGGGTCACGACGCCGGCGATCGTAAAGCCTGCCCGCTTTCCCTTCTTTCCGCTTCCGGACGGCGCGCTGTAGGTCTTTTCAAGGGGCCTTCCGAAGGGGTGATAGGTGCCGACGACCTGTTTGATCCCTCTCTCGAGGATCGCAGTCACTTCCGCCTCCGCTCTTTTTCCCCGGCTGTTGTCAAAATAGCCGCCCTCGCTTTCGCTTCCCCGCAGGATCCGCACTTCCACGGTGTCTCCGTACATGGCACCGCCGTCACAGCCCTCGGGGATGAAGAGGTCCCGCTCAAATCCTTCGACCTTCACAAACCCGAATCCGCGGGCGTTGCTGTCGAAAGTTCCTGTATATCGTGTATCTTTTCTGTATTCTGTATTTTTTTCTGTGTAGGTCATATTCTCCTTTGGTTCTAAAAAAAACTCCTGCTGCCGCAGGAGTTTTCATGAATTCATTTTATGCTGATCATATGCTGATCACACCAACCGCCCGACAAAGCTCTGTCTTAAAAGGCCCGTCAGAAAAGCTGTGTATTGAGAAGGATGGCCAGTACAAAGAAGGCGATGACGAGGCCTGTCGTAAACTTTACAAGAAAGCCTTCCATTGAGCGTCCTTTGTTCTTGCCCCAGTATGTCTCGGCGGCACCGCTGATCGCGCCAAGTCCCTGAGATCTTCCTTCCTGCATAAGAATAACAACTGTCATCACAATACTCACTGCTATAATTGCGACTGTTAAGATCCCGCGAATAACACCCATTTTCTATTCCACCTTATTATCAATCAATTTGCTTCCTGCAAGGCACACCTTCGGTGATGTGCCAAACATTGTTATCCTAACACGTTCCCGGCCGGAAATCAAGACTGTTCTCATTCCTCGCCAAAAAATGCGTCAAAGATCTGCCCCGCCACCGGAACGGCATAGCTCGATCCCATTCCTTTGCCCTCGATGAGGACTGTCACGCAGACCTTCGGGTTCTCGAGAGGCGCAAATCCCGTAAACCAGGCGTGGGAGCTCTTGTTGTTGTCAAACTCCGCGCTGCCCGTCTTTCCGCAGGCCTCATAGTCTCTTCCGCTTAGAGAGGACGCCGTTCCGTCCGTCACGACAGAGCGCATGAGCTGCGCGACTTCATTCGCCACTTCCTCCGACATGAGGGCTCCGTATTCCTGCGGTTCATAGAACCGGAGCGCCCTTCCCTTCGCGTCGTGAAGCTCATCCACAAGATGCGGCTTCATCAGTACGCCGCCGTTTGCGACAGCCGCCGTGATCAGGTTCAAATGAAGCGGCGTCATCGCGGTCGTGCCCTGTCCGATGGACATCTGCATGATTCCCTCTGTCGACAGTGTGTCGGGCATGTTGATCGAGCTTCGCACATAGGGAAGGTCGTAGGGGAGCTTCTGGTTAAAGAGAAGTCTTTTCAGCGTCTGTGACATGGACTCCTCCGTGATCTCATTGACGCCGATATTGGCAAAGGAAGCGTTGCAGGAGTGCGCGAAGGAATCCTCGAGGTCGACCGTCCCGTGGACCTCATATTCATAGCAGTGTATGCTCTCTCCGCCCTCCTCAAATACGCCGGAGCACTCGTAGCTGTAGTCCTCGAGCAGTTCCGGTTTCTCCTCCAGAAGGTCAATGCAGTCCACGATCTTGAAAGTCGAACCGGGCGGGTACAGTCCCTGCGTAGCCCGGTTTAAGAGGGTCCCCGACTCGTTGTCTTCGATGAGGCTCTGCCACCTCTCCGCGATCTCATTGGGGTCGTAGTCAGGCTTTGACACCATCGCCAGGATCCTTCCTGTCGAGGGCTCCGTGACGATCACGGCGCCTTCATAGTTTCCCATCGCGTCATAGGTCGCCTGCTGAAGCTCCGGGTCGAGCGATGTGATCAGGTTGTTTCCGGGATAGAGCTTGTCATCCGCGTCTTCCTTTTCGTCGTACCGCACTTTTTCGGAGAGAGGGAGGTTGGAGTGAAGGAGGTCATACTTGAAGTACTCCTCGAGCCCGCTCCCGCCCATCTGCGAATAGCCGACGACATGGGCATAGACGCTTCCGAAAGGATAGACCCTGGTCTGTACGGCGTTTCCGTCCCCGTCAAGTCCCGTCTCCGTTGTCGCAAGGAGCGTCTCCGAGTCGCTGGCATAGATATTGCCTCTTCGGATCCTCGTCTCCAGGAGTTCATCCCTTTTATTATAGTCGTTGTCAAAGAGTTTTACTTTGTCCGCTATGGCGGACCTTGTAAAGTAGAAGCACATCCAGCCAAACAGAACCGCGAACACAATGGCAAAAAACAGGATATGAAATCTCGCCGCTTTGCGCGCTTTTTCCGCCTTGGCCATCTCCCCCGGGTCAAAATCCGCAGGCCTGAAAGCCGGTCCCTGGGAGCCCGGTGCTCCTCCTTCCGCTTTTTTTCTTTTTCCAAACATATGCCAGTCCTCTTCGGGATCCAAGTCCCGCTCCGCAGGTCTTGTCCGCCGCAGGTTACACCTCAAAGCCGTCTATATTTTCATAATCCTTGCTCGGATCATAGATCGGCACGCCCTTGAAATCTTTGTAGAAATCCGCGTCGGCACTGCTCATGCCCGGATTTCCCGTCCGGCTCTCCCCCTGCACGCTCCGCTCCGCGTTTTCATACAGGTGGGAATGGCTGTACATCCTTCTCTCCTCCTCATACCGGAGCCGGAACCTCTCGAGTCTCTCCTCCTGCAGCATGAAGATCGCACTCACGATGCCGAACATGATAAAGGTGGCCAGCACCGAGCTTCCTCCGTAGCTCACAAGCGGAAGGGTCACTCCCGTGAGCGGGATAAACCTCACTTCTCCGCCGATAGTCAGAAACGCCTGGAAGATGAAAGCTGTCGCGGTCCCAAACGTATAGAGCTGGTAGAACTTATTGGAGTAGCTTCCCGCAAGGAGCAGAAAATCTGTAAAAATATTGAGGCACACAAGGATCAGGCAGATCCCGAACACAATGCCCATCTCCTCGATGATCGCCGCGAAGATAAAGTCGGACTCCACAAAGGGGATGCTCGACGGCATTCCCTGCATGAGTCCCGCGCCGAACAGGCCGCCGAAACTGATCGCGAAGAGCGCCTGCGTGATCTGGTAGCCGCTGCTGTCGATGGTCGCCCAGGGGTCTAAGAATACGGAGACCCTGACCCGGATGTGGGAGAACAAAAAATAGCATAGGACCGCTCCGACTGCGGCCAAAAGGATCCCTCCGAACAGATAGGACCATTTTCCGGTGGACAGAAAAAGGAGCGACAGATAGACCACAAAGAAGATCAGCGCGCTCCCCAGGTCTCTTGAGAGCATCAGGATCCCTACGTGTGCCACAGCCGCACCGGTCAATAGCGCCAGATGCTGCTTGGTATTCTCCTCACAGAACGCGCTGGACATAAACAGGATAAACAATATTTTGACAAATTCGCTCGGCTGGAAGGTCATGCCCGCGATCGTGTAGCTGAGCTTGGACCCGTTTGTGATCGATCCCAGAAGGAGCACGCCGGCCAGGGCGGCAATGCCGAGGATCCCGTACAGGTAGGTGCCCTTTCGGAGGGAATCGAGGTGCTTTCTGATCAGCGGGAAAAGCAGCATGAAGATAATTCCGGCCAGCGCGATCAGAAGCTGCTTGCGGGCCTTTACATGGTTGATCCTGGAGATCATCACCATGCCGATGCTGAACATCATGAGAATATTGTTGATCATCAGCATATTGG
>DLYC01000139.1 GCA_003447895.1 Lachnospiraceae bacterium
CGCGCAGATCCACGACAAGATCATGGAGCGCGAGGGCGGCTATGAATACAAGATCAAAGAGAACGGCACGGATTTCTCGGGCGGTGAGAGGCAGAGACTTGAGATCGCCCGCGTTCTCGCGCAGGATCCGACGATCGTGATCATGGACGAGGCGACTTCGGCCCTGGATGCCAGGACGGAGTTCAATGTGGTGAAGTCCATCCGGGACAGAGGCGTCACGACGATCGTCATCGCGCACCGGCTCTCCACGATCCGCGACTGCGACGAGATCGTCGTCATGGACCACGGGCAGGTGGCCGAGAGAGGCACGCACGATGAGCTCTTAAGACTCGGCGGTCTCTACACGCGCCTTGTGAGCAGCAGCTAAGCATTGTCAAAATATTGAGTTTGGGGCGCTCCGCGCTCCGGAATGGGGATAAAAATGGGCTGGTTTGATGAACAGATCCGTCTGAGAAAAGTGAATGACGAGGAGCTCCTGAGTGATGCCTTCATGGACATGGCGGGCGCCGTCATGGGAAAGGCGCTTCAGGCGTCCCTGGAATCGAACAGGGTAAAGACGAAGAATGCGATCGACGCGATCCTCAGCAGCCTCCACCTGAGAAGCCGTGAGATTCCCGATGACGTGACAGAGCTGAGTGATCAGCTCGACTATTTACTGGATCCTCTGGGAGTCATGCGCCGCACGGTCTATCTGCCTTCCGGCTGGTACAAAGACGCGGCGGGTCCCATGCTCCTTGTCATGAAAGAGAGCGGGACGCCGGTTGCGGCCCTTCCGAGCGCGCCGTTCGGTTACGAGTACACAGACCCGGAGACCCTTAAGAAAGTCAGGATTGGTAAATCCAATGAGGGACTCTTCGAGGAAGAGGGCCTTTGCTTCTACAAGCCGTTTCCGCAGAAAAAGCTTGGTCTTAGGGACCTTCTGATGTATATGGCGCTGTCCCGGTCCGTGTCCGACCACGCCATGGTCCTCATCAGCTCGGCTGTCGTGACAGCAGTCGGCGCGATCATGCCCATGCTCCAAAAACTGGCCTACGGAAAGGTCCTTAGCAGCGGGCAGATGACTACGCTGTACGCGCTGGCCTTCTTTATGGTGAGCGCCGCGATCGGCAATATTTTGTTCTCGTCGGTCGCGAACATGATCACGCAGAGCGTACAGACCAAGCAGTCGGTATCCATCGAAGCGGCTGTCATGATGAGGATCCTGTCGCTTCCGGCTTCCTTTTTCAGGAAGTTCAGCGCCGGTGAACTCTACAACAGAACGCAGTCAGTCATCACGCTCTGCAAGCAGCTGGCTTCTGTCATACTGGGGACCGGCCTTACTTCGGCCTTCTCCCTGGTCTATATCCTGCAGGTCTTCCATTACACCCCTGCGCTGGTCATCCCCGCGCTCACGATCACATTGGCGACGGTGGTCTTCTCCATCGCCTCCACACTGATCCAGACGCGGATCGCGAAGGCAAAGCTGGAACTGAGCGCCCAGGAGAGCGGTATGAATTACGCGATGATCACCGGCATTCAGAAGATCAAGCTGGCGGGAGCGGAGAAGCGGGCGTTTGCCAGATGGGGAAGGCTCTATGCCAAGGAGGCGGAATATCAGTACAATCCGCCCCTCGTCATAAAGCTCAATACGGTCATCTCCATGGCGATCAATATGATCGGCGTCGTCGTCATGTACAGCGCGGCCATCGCGAGCGGTGTGACTTTTGACAACTATGTGGCGTTTACGGCGGCATACGGCTATATTTCAGGCGCTTTCATGGAGCTGTCCTCCATTGCCCTCATGATCGCGGGCATCAAACCGACCCTGGATATGGTAAAACCTATCCTCGAAGAGGAGCCGGAGACAGACAGCGGAAAGCAGATCGTGACAAGGCTGGGCGGAAGCATTGAGCTAAACCACGTATACTTCCGCTATACGGACAATATGCCGGACATTCTCGATGATCTTAGCATCAAGATCAAGGCGGGCGAATATGTGGCCGTTGTCGGTGAGACGGGCTGCGGAAAATCCACGCTGGTAAGGCTCCTTCTGGGATTTGAAAAGCCCAGGAAGGGCGCCGTATTCTACGACGGAAAGGACCTGTCCGGCCTGGACCTCCGCTCTCTCAGAAGACACATCGGCGTCGTCATGCAGAACGGAAAGCTCCTCATGGGCAGCATCTTTGAAAATATCACGATCTCCGCGCCCTGGCTCGGCCTTCAGGACGCCTGGGACGCCGCGGAAGCGGCCGGATTTGCCGACGATATCCGCGAGATGCCCATGGGCATGCAGACCATGATCTCCGAGGGGCAGGGCGGCATTTCCGGCGGACAAAAGCAGAGGCTTCTGATCGCCAGAGCCATCGTCGGAAAGCCGAAGATCCTGATCTTTGATGAGGCGACGTCGGCGCTCGACAATATCACACAGAGGAAAGTGACCGAGGCCCTCAATTCCTATAAGTGCACGAGAATCGTCATAGCGCACAGGCTCTCCACGATCCAGGCCTGCGACAGGATCCTTGTCCTTCGAAACGGCAAGATCATCGAGGACGGGACATATGACGAGCTGACGGCTCAGAACGGCTTCTTCGCAGAGCTCGTAGAGCGGCAGAGGCTGGATCTGGGCGAGGTGCCGGTTCCGGCGGAAGGGGAGACGGACAATGGAGCTCTTGGATAAGCTACAGGGGAAAGTGGACGGCGCGTTGATGAAAAAGATCGCCATTGTCGCGATGTTCATCGATCACATGACGCTGTGCTTTCTGGAGGTCGCCAAAAACGAGATGGGAGTGCGGATCATGTACACCTTCCCGGCCGGAGAGACGCTGGACTCGATCGGAAGAGGGATCGGAAGGCTCGCGTTCCCTGTCTTCTGCTTCCTGATCGTCGAGGGATTTTATCACACGAGAAACCGGTGGAAGTACCTCATAAGGCTCCTCATCTTTGCCGCGGTCTCCCAGGTCCCGTTCGTGCTCCTGGTCTTTCCGGAGTCCCAAAAACCGCACGCGGACACTATTTTTACCCTGGCGGTGGGCTACTCGCTGATCTGGTGCGTCGACGTGCTGAGACGCCATATGGTGGGAGAAGACAAACTCCTGACGAAACTGATGGCATCAGGGGAAGGCGCGGGAGCGGAAAAAGCGGATTTCGGCACTGAAAAAGTCCTGCGGCTCATCGTCTGGACGGCTGTGAGCGCCGGCCTTACCTATGCGGCCTGCCGGCTGGCCAAGTGGAGGGGAATGGACTATTCCTACGGCGGCGTGATCTGCATCCTGCTTCTGTATCTGTTCTACGAAGTCAGGGATCTGGCAGTGACGACGGCCTGGCTGTGGCTGACCTTCTACAATCACAATGAACTTCTGGCATTTACGGGATTTGTCCTGATCCGGTGCTATAATGGAAAGAGAGGAAGACAGAACAAGTATTTCTTCTATCTTTTCTATCCGGGGCATTTACTTCTCCTGTATCTGATCCGAAAGGCAATCTTCGGGATATAGCGTATGCCCGTGCAATACAGCCCGTGCACCGGGCACTGACTTATAAGACAACGAAAGGGGATCCGGCCGCAGCCGGTCTCGTGAAGACGCGGGACCGCAGTGTGGAACCGGAACCGTTACGGAAAGGGGTAGCAGCATGGAACTAATGTTTATCGGCGCGACACACGAAGTGACAGGGAGCTGCAGCTATATGCAGGTCGGCAGGAAGAAGTTTCTTGTGGACTGCGGCATGGAGCAGGGCGTGGATCTGTTTGAAAACGCGGAGCTTCCGGTTCCGGCGTCTGAGATCGACTTTGTCTTTCTGACACACGCCCATATCGATCACTCGGGAATGCTTCCGAGGCTCTATCACGACGGCTTCAGGGGGCAGATCATCTGCACGCGCGCGACCGCAAGTCTGTGCGATATCATGCTCCGCGACTCGGCCCACATCCAGACGATGGAAGCGCAGTGGCGAAACAAGAAGGCCAAGAGAAAGGTGGACGGCGAAGAATACGAACCCCTGTATACGATGGACGATGCGCTCGAGACCATCAAACTCTTCGTGGAATACCCCTATGACAAAATATTCACCGTCTGTGACGGGATCCGTTTCCGCCTGACCGATGTCGGGCACCTTCTGGGCTCGGCCAGTATCGAGCTGTGGCTGGAGGAGGGAAACACGCAGAAAAAGATCGTATTCTCCGGCGATATCGGAAACAAGCAGCAGCCGCTCCTTCGGGATCCTCAGTATACGGAGGAGGCAGACTACGTGGTCATGGAATCCACCTACGGGGACAGGATCCACGAGAAAGACGGCATGGATACAGTCGCTGAGCTTGCGGCGATCATCACCGAGACCTTCAGAAGGGGCGGAAATGTCATCATCCCGGCCTTTGCAGTGGGAAGGACCCAGGTCATGCTCTACAATATCCGGCAGATCAAGGAAAAAAATCTGGTCCCGGAGTTTCCGAATTTCCCGGTTTACGTGGACAGTCCCCTTGCCGTGGAGGCAACAGAGATCTTCTACAAGAGCGGCCGCGACTGCTATGACGAGGAGGCACAGGCGCTTTTGGACCAGGGTATCAACCCGATCGACTTTCCGAACCTGCACCTCAGCATCACCACAGAGGATTCCAAGGCTATCAACGACATCGCGGAGCCCAAGGTGATCATCAGCGCATCGGGAATGTGTGACGCCGGCCGCGTCAAACACCACCTCAAGTACAATCTGTGGAGGCCGGATTCCACGATCCTGATCGTGGGATATCAGACGGTCGGATCTCCCGGAAGAAAGATTCTTGACGGTGCGCGGGAGATTAAACTGTTCGGCGAAGATGTAGCGGTCAGAGCCCGGATCGCTATGCTTCCGGGCATGTCCGGCCACGCGGACCGGATCGGCCTTCTTGAATGGATCGAGGGATTTAAGACAAAGCCCAAGCAGGTCTTTGTTGTGCACGGAGAGGACAAGGTGGCGGAGAGTTTTGCCGGATTATTAGAAGAGGAGTGCGCGATCAGAGCCTACGCGCCTTACAGCGGAACCAGGTATGACCTGGCTGCCGGAAAGTTTATTACGAAAACGCAGGGAATTCCGATCGCCAAGGCCAGGAAGGCAAGGACCATTTCCGATTCGTTTACAAGACTCAAACTCACCGGAAACCGGATCGCGGCGTTTATCGACAGCTGCGCGGGAATTCCCAATAAGGATATGGAGAAATTCGCGAACGAACTTGAGGCACTGATCGAGAAGTATAAGCGATAACGCGGGCGGGCCTTGAAAAAAAAGGAGAGAAAGTATGAATCTGATCGCAGCAGTGGACAACAATTGGGCAATCGGCAAAAAGGGACAGCTCCTTGTCAGGATCCCGGCGGACCACAGGATGTTCCGGCAGGAGACGCTCGGCAAGGTGATCGTCTACGGAAGAAAGACGCTGGAGACGTTCCCCATGGCGCAGCCCCTGGACAGAAGGACCAACATCGTGTTGTCCGGAAACCCGAAATACAAGGTCAACAACGCGATCGTCGTCCACAGCATTGAGGAGCTCCTGGAGGAGCTGAAGCAGTATCCGTCGGAAGATATTTATATCATCGGCGGGGAGAGCGTCTACAGGCAGATGCTTCCCTACTGCGACACGGCGCATATCACAAAGATCGATTACAGCTACGAGGCGGATGCCTACTTCCCCAACCTGGACAGTGATCCGGACTGGGAGATCACGGCAGACAGCGACGAGCAGACCTATTTTGACCTTGCCTATACATTTATCCGCTACGAGAGAAAGAGGAAATAAGATGTCGGAAAACCGCTATGATGTGATCATTATCGGCGCGGGCATCACCCGCGGCCTTCAGCAGGCCTCCGCCAACGGACTCTATGTGGCGGACTGCATCCTGAAGAACTGCTGAACACCCGCGGTCTTCAGCAGGCTTCCGCCAATGGACTCTATACGGCGGAATGCATCTTGAAGAACTGCGGAACGCCCGGCAGGCGGGAAAGGGAGTCCGCTTACTTACTACGGAAAGGACGTCATATCAATGGCAAAATACAGAAAAAGGGCGGCACTTCTCGCCCTTATTGTGATCAGCGCCTTCCTTCTGTCCGGCTGCGGAAGGAGGCTGGTCATGTGGAAGGGATACGGGGAGAACGAACTTCTGAGGATCGGAAACACTCAGTGCACGCTCCCTGAATACAATGTTTTTCTGCTCAATCTCCAAAAGCAGTGCGAAAGGACCTTCGGGCACGATGTGTGGGAGCAGCCCGAGGGCGAGCAGCTGCGGGAGGCCATCATCCAAAGGGCGCTCTCGGAGGTGTCAAGGCTCAAGGTCATGCTGCTCATCGCCGTTCAGGACAACATCATGCTGACCGACTCGGAGGAAAATATAGCCGACGAGGCGGAGATGGACTACTACGAAAACCTGACGGAGGCGGAGCTTCAGTTTCTGAATATTGACGAAGAAACCCTGTGCAACCTCTTTGAACAGTACGCGCTGGCGCAGAAAGTCTACAACAGCGCGGGCACATCCTTTGAGGAGAGATACGACAGCTTCTGCACCACGCTGGACTACGACATCAATGAGCCCCTGTGGAACACAGTGAAGCTGGCAGACATAGAGGACCTCACACAGTCGCCGGGATTTACGGAAGTTTACGCCAAATACTTTGGCTCTTCTTCCCTGGGAACCCACAATGTGGGGGAGGACAGCGAAGGGGAAGAGAACGCGGAGAAGAAGTGATCGGAGATAAATTGTTAGCACTCATGCTGAATGAGTGCTAATTTTTTATTGACTTTTCCGTGACATGAGACTAAACTCTCTTTTATGAGAACCGGAGGTCTTTTCCGGTACCGAATTTACTGCGTAAATAAACTGTAAAGGAGAATATACAATGGCAGAAAGAGGATCTTTATCCATCAACAGCGAGAACATGTTCCCGATCATCAAGAAGTGGCTCTACAGTGACCACGATATTTTCTTCAGAGAGCTGATCTCCAACGGCTGCGACGCCGTCACAAAGCTCAAAAAGCTCGACATGATGGGCGATTTCCAGCTTCCGGACGACTACAAAGCAAGAATTGACATCGTAGTCAGCCCCCAGGACAAGACGATCACCGTATCCGACAACGGAATCGGCATGACGGCTGACGAAGTAAAGGAGTACATCAACAACATCGCTTTCTCCGGCGCGGAGGCCTTCCTCGAGAAGTACAAAGACAAGGCCAACGATGACCAGATCATCGGTCACTTCGGACTGGGCTTTTACAGCGCATTTATGGTCGCGGACCTTGTGACCATCGACACCCTGTCCTACGTGGAAGGCTCAGAGCCGGTACACTGGGAGTGCGACGGCGGAAGTACCTATACGATGGACCGCGGAAGCAGGCAATCTTTTGGCACGACGATCACATTGCATCTGACAGAGGACTGCCTGGAGTTTGCCAACTACTACAGAGCACAGGAAGTTATCAAAAAATACTGCTCCTTCATGCCCACCGAGATCTATCTGTCCGAGAAGGACACCAAGGATACCGAGACCATCAACGAGTCCGAGAGAAGGCCCGAGGATATCGTCATCGAGATGATCGAGCCCGAGAAGAAAGAGGACGACAAGGAGCCCGCTGAGAAGAAGCTCAAGATCAGAAAGCGCCCGGTGCTCATGAACGAGACGCACCCCCTCTGGGGCAAAACACCCAGTGAGTGCACGGAAGAAGAGTACAAGGAATTCTACAGAAGTGTCTTCCACGACTACAAGGAGCCCCTGTTCTGGATCCACCT
>DLYC01000235.1:0-663 GCA_003447895.1 Lachnospiraceae bacterium
GCTCCGATTCCGAAATAGACAGGTACACGGCCGGCAGCCTGGTCGACCATGATCTTCAGGCCGCGCTCCATCTCATCTTCCTCAATCTGATAGAATTCGCCATTTGACCCAAACGCCAGAATTCCGTGCATTCCGCCGTTTATAACGAAATCTACCTGCCTGCGCATTCCCTCTTCGTCAATTCTCTCTTCCTTGTCGATGACTGTAATGATCGGAACCACAACGCCTTTAATAAAGTCTGTATTCATCTATGCCCTCCCTTCATATCAGAGTCCACACCAGATCCAGAACTTTTTCCAGTTCGGGCAGCGGATTCCAATCTAACATTTTCTGCGTCACTTCGGCTCTCGCGCTGAAAGAAGCGGCGAGAAACCTGTCTTTTAAGAAGATGTCCGCCGTATCATCACTTACCTTCATGGACAGGCTTCCGGTCGTATACTCCCGCAGCTTCTCCAGCTGCCTGTAAAACCTCTCCGGCAGGCGAAGCGGCTGCTCCTCTCCCGGATCCCCGTCTTTTTCCTCGGCAGTGATGCCCTGTACCTTGTTCTCCTGAACAAGAAATTGATATCCCGTCCCATGAGGGAGTTCTATGTGGATCCAATTGCCGCACAGGATCTCGGCACTCACCTTTGTGCCCTCCTGATGCTTTGTCAGCGCCACATC
>DLYC01000235.1:787-4777 GCA_003447895.1 Lachnospiraceae bacterium
CGCGCCGCTCTGCTCCATCACCGGGATCAGATCCGCTTTGCGGATAACATCCTTACTCAGAAACTCCTCTCCTTTGTCCGTGACCCGGTCCGTGTTCAGGACCCGGCACACCGTTGCCCGGAGGTTCTCCTCGACCGCGTGCCGAACATATTGTTTCTGCATCTTTCTAAAGACGAACAGCTGCAAGAAAAGCGCCGCGGCGATAAAGACCAGCGTAAGCCAGAACTTCCGAAAGGCCGATACTAAAATGACCGCGATCACAATGCCGATCATCAGCCAGGCCGTATACCGGAGCCTGTCATACTCTTTTTTCAGCCTTTCGGCCGCTGCTTTTGTATCATAGTTCATCGGGCTGCCATCCTCGTCTGAATTTTGCAAAGGCTCTGTGCTAACCGGCCTTTGTGCCGGGACCAGCCTTCACGCTCCCGCCTGCTCAGATCAGCAGCATGAGGAGCGGCGCCGTAACAAGAGACATTACGGTTGTCGATACCACGAGCCTTGAGGCAAATTCCTCATCGGCTCCGTATTTTGCCGCCAGAAGCGCCGTCGTGCTGCCGGCCGGCATCGCTGTCATCACAACGGAGACACCCGTTGTGAGATCGTCAAACCCCATGATCCTCGAAAGGCCCAGCGCCATGATCGGCAGAAGGATCAGACGGATCGCGGAGAAATAAAAGATTACGGGCTCAAAAAGCCCTTTCCAGTCCACGCCCACCAGCATAGTGCCGATGATCATCATGGACAGAGGCGAGGTGATTCCTCCGATCTTGCTGATCCCGGTGTCTATGAAAGCCGGGATCGGGATGTCCAGGATCCTTCGGATCATTCCGAGATAGACCGTTATAATGCAGGGGTTTAACAGAATTGCGCGATATTTTGTCCTGCGGTCCGACTGTGTGAAGATGCTCATACCCGCCGTCCACATCATGATCCTGTTCGGGATCACATAGATGGAGGCATATAAGAGTCCCGTGTCGCCGAATACCGACTGGACCAGCGGCAATCCCAGAAAGCCGGAATTGTTGACCAGCGTCGCATAGCGCAGAATGCTGCTCTTTTCCTCCGGAAACTTCCGATAGGCAAATTTTCCTACAATGAGAGCGGCCGCCGCGACACACATGGATGCCGCAAATACCATGGCCGTCCGCAGCAGAATTTCCGGCGTCAGCCTCTGGTTAAAGGATTCGAAGATCATGCAGGGAAGGGTTACCTTCAGGATCAGATCGATCAGTTTGACCTTGGTCGCATCGTCGATCAGTTCCTTTTTCCTGCAGTACATACCGCAGACAATGTAGATCATAAGGATCGCCTGCGACTGGAGCATATTGAGTAATCCGTCCATGACCTCTCCTTCTGATCTACGTTTCTGATGCTGCTTTTTTCCCGTTCCAAAGCGGAACCGGGAAGCCGGAGAAATATGTACGGGAAGCTCCGGCTCCCCTGACCGTCAGCGGTCACTCTTCACCGCTGCACGCGGCAAAGCGGTTCGCAAGGGGTAGGAAGATAAAAATGATAGTGTCGTTTCAACGCTCGCAAAGCGAGCTGCCAAGCAGATTATTTTGCAAGGGAATCCGCGATGGACTGGAAGGTCTCCAGATAAGCCTTGTCGTTTGCTTCGGAATCAGCAGCGCTGAGGTAGTAAGGCATCATCTCTACGTTCTTGATGGCCTCGAGGCAATCGTCCTGAGACTCCATCTTCTGCACGATCCACTCATACCATGCGATGACATCGTCAGAAGTTTCCTTCGGGAAGTAGAAGGAGAAGTCGCAGTCAGGATATACAAGGTCAATGCCCTGCTCCTTCAGAGTCGGGATATCAGCGATGAGCTCATATCTCTCAGCTGTAGGAACACCGATGCATGCGAACTGGCCGGATGCAAGATAGTCTTTGCAGTTGATGTATGCGCCGGGCATAAGGTCAACCTGCTCGGAGAGCATAGCCGTGATCTTATCGGAGTTGGATCCGACGTCAACCAGGTCAAGGTCGATGCCTGCAAGATTCTCAAAAGCAAGGAGCTCATAGTAGGTGTAAGCGCCGACTTCGGTGCAGGCCTTAAGCTTGCCGGGGTTAGCCTTTGCAGCCTCAAGGAAGGCATTCATGTCCGCATACTTGTTGGGATTGACATAGAGCTGCTGAGCGGGGTCTTTTGCGAAAGTCGGGCCCAGTTTGAATGCCGTGTAGTCATAATCCGTAACGCCCGCCACCTTTGCGACGTTTACAAGGTTGTGGCCGTACAGAACGGTCTGTCCGTCGGGAGCCGCGGAGAGAACCTGGTTTGCTGCTACGGAACCGGCTGCGCCGTTGGCGTTAACAACGATGAAGTCAACACCGGAGATCTCTTTTGCATACTGTGCGAATACACGAGCGGAAAGGTCAGTATTTCCGCCTGCGCCTGCGGGAACGATGATGGAAACGGTTCCGCTGGGAGCCCAGCCTGTGGGAGCTTCGCCTACTGCTGCTGCGTCGCCTGCTGCTGCCGCGTCGCCTGCTGCTGCCGCGTCGCCTTCTGCTGCCGCCGCGTCGCCTGCCTCTGCAGTCTCTGCTGCGGGCTCAGCTGCCGGCTCGCTGGATGTGCTGCTGCCGGAAGAGCCGCCGCAAGCTGCAAGTCCGAGTACCATGGAGCATGCCATTACAAGTGCTACGAGTTTCTTTTTCATAATTTTCCTCTCCTTTTCTGCTAGATAATGTGGAGCGAATTACGGGACCGTTTCCGCGCGGGGCACGGCCCCCGGTTTCCGGCAGGACCTTCCCCTGCCCTATATCAGACCTTCTTTCGTGTTGCGAATAACTCTTTAACAGAAGGCTAATATTCTTGTTGAGTCAAAATACAGCTGTCACTGTTTTGACATTTCTTACCCAGGTGGTGTTCAGTCCTGGGGTTCCTTCTTGGTTCCCTTGATCTCCTTGTAGACCGACCAGATCAGGACGCCGCAGGCGATGAACCAGAATACGTCGAAGATCGGTCTTGCGAAGAAGGCGCCGAAGGATTTGTAGGACATGATGCCTCGGCGCAGATACGTCTCTGTCATATTTCCCACCAGGAAGCAGAGAACGAAAGGCGTAGTGGCAAGTCCGAACTTGTGGTACAGATAACCGATCACGCCGAACAGGACGATTGCCTGCGCGTCGAATACACGGTTGTTGGTCGCGTAAGCACCTACCGCGCACAGAACGAGGATCAGAGGCAGCAGGATGTGCTTCGGAACTTTCAGGACCTGAACGAAGCCCTTGATGCAGGTCCACTCGACAACGAGCATGATCAGGTCGCAGACCATGCATGCTGCGAAGATGCCGTAGACGACGTCTGCGTTCTTGACGAACAGAAGAGGTCCTGCGGAAAGACCGTGAATCAGGAATCCGCCCAGCATCATGGCAGTTACGCCGTCACCGGGGATACCCAGAACCAGAAGCGGGATCATAGCGCCGCCGATGGTCGCGTTGTTTGCGGTCTCTGTTGCGACGATTCCTTCGGGCTCACCCTTACCGAAGGTCTCGGGGTGCTTGGACATATTCTTAGCTGTTACATAGGCCAGCATGCCGGATGTGGATCCGCCGATGCCGGGCAGAATGCCGATACCGGTTCCGATGATGGCCGCGCGAAGTGCGCCGGGCAGCCAGCTCACGAATTCCTTCATGCTGAATCCGAAGCCTTTGACCTTGGTTACGGGAATGGTCTGGATTCCCTTGGCATTCATAGACTCCGCGGACTTGAGGATATCCGCGACCGCGAAGATACCGATCAGAGTACTGAGCTGGTTGAAACCTGCCATCAGCTCGGTGCTTCCGAATGTGAAGCGGGGCGTGCCGTCGATGGGGGCCATGCCGACCATCGCGAAGACGAGACCCAGCATACCTGCCAGGAGGCCTTTCACCATCTTGCCCGAGGAAAGGATCGCGACCATGGTCAGGGCGAAGAAGCAGATACCGAAGTTCTCAACAGGTGTGAACTTGAGGGCTACATCCGCCAGCAGGGGTGCGAAGAAGGACAG
>DLYC01000235.1:4839-6212 GCA_003447895.1 Lachnospiraceae bacterium
ATGAAGAAGGAGAACAGAGATCCCAGGAATGAGAAAACGATACCGATTCCCAGAGCCCTCATCGCCTCGCCTCTCTGGGCCATGGGATAACCGTCAAAGGTCGTTGCGATCGAAGAAGCCGTTCCGGGCATGTTCAGAAGAATCGCGCTGATCAGACCACCGGAGATACCGCCGATATAGACGGCGACCAGTGTGTTCATACCAAGGCTCGCTTCCATACTGAAAGTAAGAGGAAGCATCAGGGCTACCGCCATGGAGGCGGACAGACCGGGGATCGAACCGAAGACGATACCGATCGCGACGCCGGCGATCATGAAGAGGAGGGATGTCGGATGGCAGACCGAAACCAGGGCTGAACCGAGTTGTGCTAATGCGCTCATGTTTTACCTCCTTATCTCAAAGCGGGAGTATTCCTGCCGGAAGAACGATCTTGAAACCGATGCGGAACAGGAAATACACGATGAGTGTGAACACTACATCAATGATCAGGTACATAATGATGTCTTTTTTGGTCCTGTGGCTGTCCGGTGCCAGGACATAGATCTGGCACACCAGATAGACAAGCGTGCTGATGATGAATCCGACCGGCTTGAGAAGAAATACATACAGGAGCGCCAGGATCAGGCTGAGCAGAACTCGCTTGTAATCGCTGGTGTCCGGCGAGTATTCCTTATCAGGATTCTTCTTGAGCTCCGTGACTGCCTGGACAAGCAGGATGATCGACAGAACCAGAATCAGAGTTCCTACTACCGTGGGCATGAAATCCGGACCGATATCCATGACCTGTGACTTGGGAAGCATACGGGCAGCTACGATCAGTGCGATTCCAAGCACTGCGTAGAAGATGCCGACAATGATGTCCCCGTACTTTTTGATGAACATATTGTTCCCCCTTTCCTTGACCATTTGACTGGCCTGTTTACGTTCTATTTCCAAATCCGCGCCTTAGGCGGAAAGCTCATGACAGAGAGCTTTCGGCTGCCTCAGGTGATCGGCGCCGGATTGAAAATACACAAGTCATTCGCGAATCCATACTGTTCGGTATAAGGCTTCTTAATACCGCTCGCGATATCCAGAATATAGTTGTAGAGTTCCTCTCCCTGCTCCGCGATGGTCTTATCTCCCACCGCTGCGGGACCCGCGTTGAAGTCGATGATGTCGGGCCACTGCTCTTTCATCTCATTTCTGGAGCAGAGCTTGGCGACCGGTGCCGCCGCGAGGCCGTAAGGCGTTCCTCTTCCCGTCATGAAGACCTGCAGGCCGATTCCCGAAGCGAGCTGGGAAGGACCGCACACGATGTCGGAGGCGGGCGTCGCCGCGAAGATCTCGCCGTGCTTTGTGGGCCTCTCGCCTGGTGAGAGCACTTCCACGAT
>DLYC01000189.1 GCA_003447895.1 Lachnospiraceae bacterium
CGCGGAAGTGGCCGGGCGCGCCGAAGCCGTCGGCCGGGACGAACACGATGTCATACTTAAGTGCCTTCTGGCAGAAGGCCACTGCGTCCTCTTCCAGAGCCTTGGGCATAATATAGAAGGTTCCGCCGGGCCTTATGACGCTGAATCCCAGGTCCTTGAAGGTGTCATAGAGAAGATTCATGTTCTTTTCATAGACCGCAAGATCAGAGGTGTCGTCCACCGTCTCCGCCATGGCCAGCATGATCAGAGAGGACGGGCAGTTGTGGCCGATTCCTCTGGAGATCTGGCCGAACATGGGGACGAGGTCCTCCGCGTGCTCGCACGCCGGGTTCACTGCCACGTATCCGATTCTCTCTCCGGGGATGGAGAGGGATTTGGAGAAGGAATAGCAGGTCAGCGTGTGGGGGTAGAACTTCGCCACGTAGGGCGCCTTCTGTCCGTCGAAGATGATCTCCCTGTAGGGTTCGTCGGAGATCAGGAAGATGTTGTGGCCAAACTCTGCGGATTTTCTGGTCAGAAGGTCAGAAAGGCGCTCAAGAGTCTCCTTGCTGTAGAGGATGCCGGAGGGGTTGTTGGGCGTATTGATGAGGACCGCCGCGACGTTCTCCGTCAGGTACTCCTCCGCCGCGTCAAAATTCACCTGGAAGGAACTCATATCCGCGGGCACGACCTTGATCCTTGCGCCGGTGTCATTGATGTAGGGATTGTACTCCGGGAAATAGGGGGCAAAGACCAGCACTTCGTCGCCGGGCTTTGTGACCGCGCGGAGTGCGTGGGCCAGAGCGCCAGCCGCGCCCGAAGTGGGGAAAATATGATTTCCCGTGTAGTTCATATCGAATCTACGGTTAAGCGATGCCGCGACCTTCTCCTTGACCTCCGGGATTCCCAGCGTGGGGCTGTATCCGTGAAGCGCAAGGGGCTCCATGGTCTGAAGAAGAGACAGCGCTGTGTCTGTAAAGCTCTGGGGCGCGGGCACAGAGGGGTTTCCGAGACTAAAGTCAAAGATGTTCTCGTAACCGATCTCCTTTCCTCTCGCTGTGGCATACTCCGACAGATTTCTGATTACCGATTTATTAGACAACATGTTTAAATAATGTTCGTTGATCACTTCTTCCTACCTCCTGAGAATTGAATCTGACTTTTATCTGACTTTCAGAATATAATAACGCTGATTTTCCTCTTCCGCTACAGGCACAAAACCAAAAGATTCCAATATTTTGACCGAAATCTTGTTGAGTACTGATGTATCCGCCCCCACGCATTCGAATCCGAGCTGCGTAAAGCCGTATTCCAGGACTGCCTTTCCGACTTCCGTGGCGATCCCCTTTCCGCGCATGCGGGCATGGATCAGGTAGCCGAACATGGCGTCGACCTGGGGCGGGACGGCCCTTGGCTTTGCTGACGCGCCTGGTGCGGCGTCCGGCGGTGCATCCGCTGCTTTGTTCCAAAAACCGGACGGGAACGAGAAGCCCATGCGGCCAATCAGGCGGCCGTCCGCCTTGTCCACGATGGCCCAGTCGCCGTAGCCGGCCAGCCGGTAGACCTTCCGGATGTAGCTGTCCAGGATCTCCTGCTCCCTGCTGCTGACGTCCGATGGCGGCTCCAGAAACTTCCGGGCCTGCTCGTCGTACAGATCGCGGATGGCGTCCAGGTCCTCCGGCACAAACTCCCGCACCACGCAGCGGTCCGTCTCCAGGATCGTCCACGGGAGATTTCGCTGGCGCTGCCAGATCTTCTCCAGAGAATCCCTGTCCACCCACTGCGGTTCCATGAGCACATAGTCCGCGGGCCTCAGCTCCTCCCCCGCATTGCCGGCGTGGCGGTACCCGCACACGGCGGCGCCTGCGCTCGACAGCGCCTCCAGGAGCCTCCCCGAGTCGGCGATGTATAAAAAGTTTATGGTGCCAGGCACCATTAAATTTTTATAAACAAATTCCGGCTCAGTTAATAAATTTTTAATGGTGCCTGGCACCATAAACTCCGCGTCGACGCCGAATTCCCTATAGCGGCGCACCGCCTCCTGCGCATCCGGAAGGCTCGCCCCGCTCCATTTTTCTTCCAGAACAAAAACTGCTTTTTTCATACAAGGACCATTATACAAAGCAAGTTTGACGAATGTAAAGCAGGGAAGTCGGGTTCATATTTTATTCATATTTTATTTATCCATTCTTCAATCTTTACTAAATCTTTGGACATTTTTGAATCCTATAATACAAGCATAGAAACAAACACAAGCCAAAAACACAAGCCAAGTCCCCGGGGCGAGGTAATCACTCAATAAGACGATTTCCGTTATTGGTATACAAATAACTTTTTCATAACATGCCAGGTACCACGCGTACCTGGCATCCTCCCTTTTCAGGGGTTTTTTTAATTTTTTGCCAAATTTTTTGCCAAAAAACAGCCCCGGCCGGCGACTGACAATTGTAAACAGAAAATGACCGCTGTGAGATTCGATCCGATCACTTCTCACACGCGGTCATTTTTCTTTCCGATATTTCTTTTTTACTCAGTTACCGATGATGACTGATTTAAACTGTACTGATTCAGAAATGCACACAGATTGCAGAACAAACAGAATCATTTACAGTCCCACGGCTTCCGCCTCAGGCTGTCATATCAAATTTGTCCTTCAAAAAGCTAATGATCTCCTCCATGGCGCCTTCCTCATCACTGCCGTCTCCAGACACAGTGAGGAAATCACCATTCGCAAGGTTCAGGGACATCATTCCCATAATGCTCTTCGCATTGACACGTTTCGTCTCTGTCTCGAGATAGATCTTGCTCTCGTACTTACTCGCGACCTGTACGAGTTCGGCAATCGGCCTGGGTTCCAACCCCCTGGGGCAGGAGATCTTCATTGACTTCTTAATCATAACACACTCTCCTTGAAAACACTGTCAGGAACACTCCGTCCCGCCGGCCTCTCCTCCCTGTATTTCCCTGCAAGTTCGGTCAGTCTTCTCAGTCGATGGTTCACACCCGATTTGCCGATCGGCGGTACAGCCCGGTCTCCCAGTTCCCGCAGCGGCAGATCCGGATACTGCATGCGCAGCTCAGCCATCTTTCGCAGACTTTCCGGCAGCGTTCTCAGAACACCGATCTCTTCCAGAAAGCGGATGTCTTCGATCTGCTTTCTGGACGCGCTCACTGTCTTCCCGATGTTTGCCGCCTCACAGTTGACGCGGCGGTTGACAGAATTGCGCAGATCCTTGTAGATCCGCTGATTCTCCATCTCCATCATGCTGACGGTTGCCCCCATCAGATTCAGAAGATCGACGATATCCGTGGAATCCTTGAAATACACAACGCAGCTCTTCTTGCGAAGAACGGTCTTGGCCTCCTTGCCGAAGCTTCGAAGCACTTCCTGCAGCTGTGAAACCTGTTCCTTCTCAGAACAGTTCCACTCCAGATGATACTCTTTTCGGGGGTCATTGACGGATCCGCAGCACAGAAACATGTCCCTCAGGAAACTCCTTTTGCAGCAGCTTCTGTCAAGTAGCGAAGGATCAACCCTCCACCTGCCGTCTGCGCAAAGCTTCCCGTCTTCATCCAGGAGCTTCAGCCTTCGAGCCAGCTCCTTAGCCGCTTCCGCCGGCAAGCCGGCGTCAACTCGTCCCCGCGTCTCCCGGCAGCTCTTGCCCGCCGGAATTAACAATCTGCTACCTATATTAATGGTTTTATTTACCAAAGTAAAGAGCTTTCTCGTCGCATCCCTGTTGTCGACATTCAAAAAAAGTCGTATATTTCCCGCTTTTTCCTGTTCAAATTGTCCAAAACAGTCAAGTAAGGCCGCGATCGACGCAATCCTGCAGTGTCTGGACGAGGGAATATTCGCGGCAATTTCCGCCTTCACCTTCGAAGAAAACGACATGACGATCCTCCCTGATCCCGCCGCAGCAGGTCTGCCAAAATACCGCCCCGCCCGGCTTCCCGCCGCGTCCGAAGCCGCGTCCCCGCCGCAGCAGGCCTGTCAAAAACTTCTTTTACTTCTGCACATCCCTGTGAAAGAGATTGATCCCGTAATCGTAATCACCGCCCCGGAGCCTCTCCGCCAGCGCATTGGCGATAGTGACGCTCCTGTGGTGTCCGCCCGTGCAGCCGATCGCGATCACGAGCTGGTTCTTTCCTTCCTTCACATAGCCCGGAATCAGGAAAGTGACCATATCCGTCAGCTTATCCATAAACTGCCCCGCCTCGGGCGCCGCCATGACATAGTCGCGCACCGGCGCGTCATTCCCCGTAAGGCGCTTCAGCTCCTCCACATAGAAGGGATTTGGCAGAAACCGGACGTCGAAGACCAGGTCCGCGTCCATGGGGATCCCGTTCTTGAATCCGAAGGACATCACCGAAATCATCAGGGAGTTGTAGCCCTCGTCGTCGACGAAGATCCTCGCGAGCTCCTCCTTGAGAGACCGCGTGAGCAGAAACGACGTGTCGATGACATAGTCCGCCTCCGACTTGATCCTTCCCAGCATCTCGCGCTCTTTGTCGATGCCCTCTTCCACGCGGCCCGACGGATTGACGGGGTGGGCGCGCCTTGTCTCTTTGTATCTTTTGACCAGGACTTCGTCGCTCGCGTCCATGAACAGGATCTCGAAGTGGTAGCCCTTGGCGCGAAGCGCATCGAGCACCTGCTCCACATTGTCGAAGCTCTCGTCTGCCCGCGCGTCGAGCCCCAGGACCACCTTGTCGATCGTGCTCCCCGGCGCCGAGACGAGCTCCATAAAGGGGTCGATCAGCCGCACCGGCAGATTGTCGACGCAGTAGTACCCCATATCTTCCAAAAAATGGATCGCGGTGAGTTTGCCGCCCCCGCTCATCCCCGTGACGACCACAAATCTCATACGAATTCTCCCAAATAGATCACTTCGCGCTCAAGCTTCACGCCCGAATTCTCCAGAACCTGCCTCTGCACCTCCTCGATCAGCGCCCGGACCTGTGCCGCGCTCGCGCCGCCTCTGTTGATGACAAATCCCGCGTGCTTTTCCGAGACCTGCGCCTCTCCCACGCGAAAGCCCTTAAGACCCGCGTCCTCGATCAATTTTCCGGCAAAATATCCCTCCGGC
>DLYC01000148.1:0-1664 GCA_003447895.1 Lachnospiraceae bacterium
TGATCAGGTTGGTGATCGTCGTCTTTCCGGCGCCGGTGGAGCCGACAAGGGCCACCTTCTCGCCGGGCCTTGCGTGGATCACGATGTCGTGAAGCACCATCTTGTCATCGCGGTAGCCGAAATCCACCTGGTTGAAGGTGACATCCCCTTCCAGTTTCTGGTAGGTCGTGCTGTGGTCAGACTGCTTGTGGTAGTGCTTCCAGGCCCACTGCCCGGTATGCTTTTCCGTCTCCCTGATCGTTCCGTCCTCGTCAATCTCGCAGTTTACCAGCATGACATAGCCTTCGTCGGTCTCCGGCTCTTCATCCAAAAGCCTGAAGATTCTCTCCGCGCCCGCAAGCGCCATAATGATACTGTTAAACTGCATACTGACCTGGTTGATCGGCATGCTGAACCCCTTGTTGAGGGTTAGGAAACTGGCGAGTCCTCCGACCGTGAAGCCCGCGTAGGAATTGAGCGCAAGGAGCGCGCCGACCAGCGCCACGACAACGTAATTGGCGTTTCCCATCTGGGCGTTTACAGGCCCGATCATATTGGCAAACGCGTTTGCCTTAAAGGCGCTCTGATACAGCTGCTCATTGAGTTCATCGAACCTGAGTACAGACTCCTCTTCGTGGCAGAAGACCTTGACGACCTTCTGTCCCGTCATCGTCTCCTCAATGTACCCGTTGAGTTTTCCCAGGTTCTGCTGCTGCGCGACAAAGTTCTTTCCGGACCTCTTGGTGACCTGCATACTGAGAAACATCATGAGCGCCACCATGATCAGGGTCACAAATGTCAGCGGGATATTCAGGACCAGCATCATGGACAAAATACTGATGATCGTGATCGCGCTGTTAAACAGCTGCGGGACGCTCTGGCTGACCATCTGGCGGAGCGTATCGATGTCGTTGGTATAGATCGACATGATATCGCCTCTTGTGTGCGTGTCGAAGTATTTGATCGGAAGGCTCTCCATATGGTCGAAGAGGTCCTCCCTCATTCTCTTGAGCGTGCCCTGGTTTACGTGGACCATGATCACCTGCTGCAGAAAAGCCGCGCCAATGCCGATGGCATAGAACATGGCGACCCGCATCATGGCGTGCAGGAGGGGTCCGAAATCCGGATTCTCCGCGCCGATCATGGGCGTGATGTAGCTGTCGATCAGCGTCCTTGTGAACATCGTTCCCTGAACGTTTGCGACAACGGACAGGACGATGCAGACCAGCACTGTGATCATGTGAATGCCGTAATACTTAAAGACATAACTCATGATCCTCTTAAACAGATATCCGGGATTTTCCACCTTGGGGCGGGGTCTTCCGGCCATGCGCCGTCCTCCTCCGCCGCCTCCGCTGTATTGTTTCGAATTGTCCTGAGCCATATCCTGTACCTCAATCCTTTTTGTCAAAATCCGCGTCGCCGGCAGCGCCGACCTGGGATTCATATACTTCTCTGTAGATCTTATTGTTCCCGACCAGCTCGTCGTGCGTGCCGACACCGTCGATCCTGCCGTCATCCATCACGATGATCCTGTCGCAGTCCTTTACACTCGAGATCCTCTGCGCGATGATCAGCTTGGTCGTTCCCGGAATCTCGTTTTGGAAGGCCTTCCTGATCTTTGCGTCCGTGGCGGTATCGACTGCGCTTGTGCTGTCGTCCAGGATCAGGATCTTCGGTTTTTT
>DLYC01000148.1:1805-5144 GCA_003447895.1 Lachnospiraceae bacterium
TCCGGCATCTTCTCTATAAATTCGTCGGCACAGGCCATTCGGCATGCTCTTTTGCATTCCTCTTCCGTGGCATCCTTGTTTCCCCAGCGGAGGTTGTCGAGGATCGTGCCGCTGAAAAGCACGTTCTTCTGAAGGACTACCGAGACCTGATTCCGGAGCGTCTCAAGATCGTAGTCCCGCACGTCGATGCCGCCGACCTTGACGCAGCCTTTGTTCACATCATACAGACGGCTGATCAGGTTTACGAGCGAGGACTTGGCGCTTCCCGTGCCTCCGATGATTCCGATGTTCTCACCGGAGCGGATCTTCAGGTCTATATCCTTGAGTACCGGTTCCGCCGAATCGGCCCGGTAGGAAAACTCGACGTCCTCAAAGAGGATGCTTCCGTCCGGAACTTCCATGACCGGGTTTTCGGGATTGGTCAGTTCACTCTTTTCATTGATGACTTCCGTGATACGCTTCGCGCTCGCCTGGGACATGGTGATCATCACAAATACCATGGACAGCATCATAAGGCTCATCAGAATATTCATGCAGTATGTGAGAAGGCTCATGAGCTGGCCTGTCCCCAGATCCCCGACAACGACATAGTGGGCGCCTAACCAGCTGATGAGGAGTATGCAGCTGTATACGACCGTCATCATCACCGGGGAGATGCCGGCGACGTTCATTTCCGCTTTGAGGAACATGTTGTAGATATTTTCGGCCGCTTTATGGAAACGTTCCTTCTCGTATTTCTCCCGCACATAGGCCTTTACAACGCGGATGGCCGAGATATTCTCCTGCACGCTCTTGTTGAGGTCGTCATATCTTCGAAAGACCTGCTGAAAGTACTTCGTGGCGCGCCGCATCATAAAGAACATAAAGACGGCCAGCACCAGCACTGCAACGAGATAGACCCTGGCGAGCCTGGGGCTGATCACAAAGGACATGACCATAGCTATGATCATGGAGGCCGGCGCTCTCATCGCCATTCTCAGGATCATCTGATAGGCGTTTTGTATATTCATCACATCTGTGGTAAGTCTGGTCACAAGACTGGATGTTGAGAACTTATCGATGCTGGAGAAGGAGAAGGTCTGTATATTGTCATACATGGCCTTTCTGAGGTTCCTTGCAAATCCCGCCGATGCCTTGGCACCGAACACACCGCCCAGGATTCCGAAGATGAGACCGAGGATCGCCACAACGAGCATAAAAATACCGGTCCTGACAATATAGGGCATATCGGAGCCCCCGATTCCGATATCCACGATCCTTCCCATGAGGACCGGAATGATCATCTCGCAGATGACCTCTCCGATCATACAGCAGGGCGTCAGGATCGATACCGTCTTAAATTCCTTGATCTGTGCAAAAAGCGTCTTTAACATACAAAATATACCTCAAGCCTGGTCAGTTTTTGTGGTTGATCATTTCCTCCGGCGGCCCGTAGACTACCGGATTGTAGTTCTGTCCCTCATCAAAGATTTCGATCGCCGTCGCGTTCTCCGAGGAATACTCGATCCTGGTGCTTCCGACACCTGACTCTTTGGTCTGATCCTGCTTCCCGGAACCGGACGCGTCTTCCGCTGTGCTGCCGCTCTTAGCCGTGGAAGCGTCTTCCGCTGTGCTGCCGCTCTTAGCCGTGGCAGCGTCTTCCGCTGTGCTCTCGATCTGTGCTCCTGTTGTTTCCGCTGCCGTCCCGGAACTGCAGGCGCTAAGGGACATGGCGGCCGCCATCGCCGCCGCTGTCGCAAGGATTCTTTTTCTTCTCTTCATATCGTCTCCCTAAGAAACAGATTCTTCAGTAATTGACGCAGATTTTTTTCTTTTCTTACCATTCAATCTCTTCGACGGGAAGAGAGTTACGGTTCACCGTGAGTTTATCGACTTTGCCGTTTCGAATGTGGATCACCTTGTCCGCCATCGGCGTCAGGGCAAGGTTATGGGTGATCACGATCACGGTCATATTCCGCTCCCTGCAGGTCTTTTGAAGAAGCGAGAGGATCTGCTTTCCGGTCATATAGTCCAGGGCTCCCGTAGGCTCATCACAGAGAAGGAGCTTCGGATTTTTGGCAAGCGCCCGCGCGATCGCGACTCTCTGCTGTTCGCCTCCGGACAATTGGGACGGAAAGTTGTTCTTTCTTTCCGTAAGACCCACCTCTTCCATGGTCAAATCCGCGTCGAGAGGATTTTTGCAGATTTGGGAAGCAAGTTCCACATTTTCGAGCGCGGTCAGGTTCTGCACCAGATTGTAGAATTGAAACACAAAGCCGATATCGTATCTTCGGTATTCCGTAAGCTGCCTTGCGGTCGCCGCGCTGACATCTCTTCCGTCAACAACGATCCGCCCGGATGTACAGCTGTCCATTCCTCCCAGCATATTGAGGATCGTCGTCTTTCCGGCTCCGCTGGGACCTACGATCACCGTAAACTCACCCCGGTCCACCGTAAAGTCCGCGCCGTCAACAGCCCTGATCTCAACCTCGCCCATCCTGTATATTTTTACCACATTTTCAAATAGAATAAACGGTTCGCTCATATGATGCGGATCTCTCCTGCTCTTATAACTGCCGATCTTCCCGGAAATTGCCGTGCTGTATCCGTCAAACAGACAATAATCCATTAAATATTATAACAGAACATTCTGCCAAAATCTCTACACAGATAAAGGGGGATGTAAAAAACGCTTTGGGACTGGTCCCAAAGCGTTTCTCATAATCAGCCTTCGGCGTTCTTCTGCTGGCTGTCGCCGCCTTCTGTCCCGCCGCCGGTCTCGGTCCCGCCGCCGGTTTCCGTTCCTCCGCCGGTCTCGGTTCCTCCGCCGGTCTCGGTCCCGCCGCCGGTCTCCGTTCCTCCGCCGGTCTCAGTTCCGCCGCCGGTCTCGGTCCCGCCACCGGTCTCCGTTCCGCCGCCGGTCTCCGTTCCGGTGTTTCCACCGCCTTCGTTTCCGTCGTTTCCGCCGCCTTCGTTTCCGCTGTTTCCGCCGTTTCCGCCGCCTTCGTTTCCGCTGTTTCCGCCGCCTTCATTTTCCTCTTTTTCTTTTTGCGCCTCGGCAGCTTTGGCAGCTTCTTCCTCCGCTTTCTTTCTGGCAGCCTCCTCCGCCGCCTTCTTCGCGGCCTCCTCGGCTTCTTTCCTCTTTCTCTCGGCTTCTTTGTCCGAATCGCCGGAGTCGTGCCAGTCGTCATCGTCGTCCTCATCCTGGTCCTTGAGCGCGCGTTTTTCCTTCGCGCGGTCATAGTCCTTGAACTCGACAGGCTCCAGGTCTTCATGAATAATATTCATAAAGTTCTTCCAGATCCTGCCCGGCCACGCGGCACCCTGCAGGTTTCTCACACTCTCGGGGGTGTCACAGCC
>DLYC01000265.1 GCA_003447895.1 Lachnospiraceae bacterium
GCGCCGGGGCGGTCGATCTTGTTGATGCAGACAATGACCGGAAGGTCGAGCGCCATAGCTTTACTAAGTACAAAGCGGGTCTGGGGCATAGGGCCCTCAAAGGCATCCACCACAAGAATGACGCCGTTTACCATCTTGAGAACGCGCTCCACTTCCCCGCCGAAATCGGCGTGTCCGGGGGTATCTACGATATTGATCTTCACGCCTTTATAGTAGACGGCCGTATTCTTACTCAGGATCGTGATGCCGCGTTCTCTCTCGATATCCCCTGAGTCCATGACGCGTTCCTGCACTTCCTGGTTTTCGCGAAAGACACCGCTCTGCCTGAGAAGGCCGTCGACCAGTGTCGTCTTTCCGTGATCTACATGGGCGATAATTGCCACATTTCTGATATCTTCTCTAGTCTGGATCATTTTACTCCTTCATGGGTGCGCTTCCCGTCAAAAGACAGATTTTTGACATTTCTTTGCGACAATGCCTGCAATCGCCTTGATTTTTGCGCAATAATAATGTACTTTCTCCGTAAACTCAAACAGTATAGCATCGGAGACCGTCCTTGTAAATGGTGGATATCTAATGTAAAATGGTTAGAGGCATTATTAATTTGGGAGGATAGACAAATGAGCAGAATCATTTTAAAGCTGAGCGGAGAAGCGCTGGCGGGCCCGAACCGTATGGGATTTCATGAGGAGACCGTCAGAGGGGTTGCGAAACAGGTTCGTCAGCTGATCGATACAGGCTACGAAGTGGGCATTGTCACCGGAGGAGGAAACTTCTGGCGCGGACGCACGGGGAACGAGATCGACCGCGTAAAGGCGGACCAGATCGGTATGCTGGCCACAGTCATGAACTGTATTTATGTCTCCGAGATCTTCAGGACAGAGGGCATGAAGACAGTAGTGATGACTCCCTTCGCAGTAGGCGCGTTTACCGAGCTGTTCTCGAAGGATAAGGCCAATCAGTATTTTGAAAGCGGCACGGTAGTGTTCTATGCGGGCGGCACGGGCCATCCCTATTTCTCGACCGATACGGGCATCCTGCTTCGCGCGATCGAATCCGAGGCGGATATGATCCTTCTTGCGAAGAATATCGACGGAATCTATGACAGTGATCCCGCGAAGAACCCCGATGCGAAGCGCTTTGACACGATCTCCATCGACGAAGTGGTCGAGAGAGGACTTCAGGCTGTGGATATGACAGCCTCCATTCTCGCGAAGGAGAACCACATGCCGATGAGAGTGTTCGCTCTGCAGGAGGAAAACAGCATTGTGAACGCGGCATCCGGAAAGTTTAACGGAACGACAGTTACAGCTTGATCAGTCCGGCCGCGAGGGCCCGGACAGGGGCTTAGCCGGTACGACTGCCGGCGTTCGCCCGATATTTTCTAAGAATCAAATTTCAGGGAGGTTATCATGGCTAACGAGAGAGTGAAAGTTTATGAGGACAAGATGGTGAAGACAGTGTCTCATCTTCAGACAGATCTGCAGGCAGTGAGAGCGGGCCGCGCCAATCCGCATGTGCTCGACAAGATCCGCGTAGATTATTACGGATCTCCCACTCCCATCCAGCAGGTGGCGAATGTCTCCGTTCCCGAGGCAAGGATCATCCAGATCGCTCCCTGGGAGAAGAAGATGATCAAGGAGATCAGCCGCGCGATCGCGGGCTCCGACATCGGGATCAATCCCACCAATGACGGCAGCACGATCCGCCTGGTGTTCCCTGAGCTGACAGGGGAGCGCAGAAAGCAGCTCTCCAAGGATGTCAAGAAAATGGGCGAGGACTCCAAGGTCGCGCTCCGCAATATCCGAAGAGACGGAAATGACACCTTCAAGAAGCTCAAGAAGACGGAAGACCTGTCGGAGGATGTGGTGAATGAGCTTCAGGATGACCTTCAGAAGATCACGGAGAAGTTTATCAAGCAGGTCGATAAGATGATCGAAGAGAAGACCAAGGAGATCATGACTCTCTGATGCCGGCGCGGCAGCACCAGACATTCATACTAAAGAGCTGAGGTTTAGAGTTGGAAAACGAACGAAAGATACCTGTCCATGTGGCAATCATTATGGACGGAAACGGAAGATGGGCTAAGAAGCGCGGCCTTCCCAGGACTGCGGGACATGCGCAGGGAGCAAGAACGGTGGAACAGATCCTCGAGGACGCGGACCACATGGGGATCCGCTACCTGACGGTCTACGCTTTTTCGACGGAGAACTGGAGCCGTCCGGACGGCGAAGTAAAGGCACTGATGAACCTGCTTCGGACCTATATGAAGACGAGTCTTCAGAAGTGCGCAAGAAACAATGTCCGGATCCGGGTGATCGGTGACAAGTCGAGGCTCGACAAGGACCTTCAGACATCCATTGCCAATCTTGAGCGCGATACGGCCTCCAATACGGGGATCGGCTTTCAGATCGCGATCAATTACGGCGCGAGGGACGAGATCACAAGGGCGGTCCGCGCGGCGGCTGCAAAGCTTCAGAGCGGAGAGATCAGCCCGGAGGAGATCACGGAGAACCTGATCAGTGAAAGCCTCGATACAGGGGGGATCCCGGACCCGGATCTTCTGATCCGGACCGGCGGGGAACAGAGAATCTCCAATTTCCTCCTGTGGCAGACGGCCTATTCAGAGCTGTATTTCTGTGATGTGGCATGGCCTGACTTTAATAAAGCCGAGCTTGAAAAGGCAGTGGACGCCTTCAATCACAGAGAGCGGCGCTATGGGGGGCTGATGTCATGAGAGAGAGGATCATCAGCGGCGTGATCATAGCGGCCATGATCGTCGGATTCGGTCTGGCCGGAGGATATGCACTGGCCTTTCTCATAATGGTCTGCTCCATAATCGGCTATCAGGAACTTGTCAAAGCGACGGGAGTCCTTGAGAAGGGGGAGAACGCGAAGCTGCTCACCCTGATCGGTGTCGGAATGGCAGTGGTCCTCTATATGGGTCTTATGGTCATACAGGCCCGGCACGGAGAAGACCCCGGGCATATGGTCTTTGCCTCGGACTTTCTGACCATGGTGGTCATTGTGGTGACTTTTCTTGGCATGATGACCGCTTATGTACTGAACTTCCCCGGGTACAGTTCAGAACAGGTGATGGCCTCCTTTTTCGGCTTTGTCTATGCGCCTGTGCTGATGTCGTTTGTATACCGGTCCAGGCTTCTTCCTTACGGGCTGTTCATGTATGCGATGATCTTTGTCTGCAGTTCCATCTGCGACACATGCGCGCTCGCGGCGGGAATGGCGTTTGGAAAACACAAGATGGCCCCTGTGCTAAGTCCCAAGAAGACGATCGAGGGAGCCATCGGAGGTGTACTCGGTTCAGCGGTCTGTTCCGTGATCCTTTCCCTGATCCTGAAAGGGTTTTATCCCGATGCGGATTTCAAGGTGCAGTTCCTGATCATCGGCGTACTGGGAGCGCTGATCAGTATGATCGGAGATCTCGCGGCGTCCGCGATCAAGAGAAACCACGGGATCAAGGATTACGGGAGTCTGATTCCCGGGCACGGCGGTATTATGGACCGCTTTGACAGTATTATTTTTACGGCCCCTCTGATCTTCATTCTGGGTGCATTTCTTCTGGGGACCGTGACATTGTAAAGAAACTACGGAAGGGGCGGGCGGATGTTCGCCTTTTCCTTATTTTGTGAACTGGGAGTAAAAAAATTGTTCGGTAATTGGTTAGTAAGTATTCTGATCTTTATACTTATTCTGGGCGTGATCGTCGTATCTCATGAGTTTGGCCATTATTCGATCGCGAGAAGGAGCGGGATCCGCGTCAATGAATTTGATGTGGGATTCGGGCCCACTCTCTTTAAGAGAAGATACGGGGATACAGATTTTTGCATAAAGCTCCTTCCGGTCGGAGGGGCCTGTATCTTCGAGGGAATGGATGCCCTGGAGGAAGACGAGAGGCAGGAGCTCGCTCCCGACGCGTTTCCGAACGCGCCCGTCGGGGCGAGGATCGCGACAGTGCTGGCAGGTCCCGTCGCCAATTTCATCCTGGGCTATATTTTCGCCCTGATCATTGTCGCTTTCTGCGGCGCCGACCTTCCGGTCATCAACAAAGTGATCGAGGAATCCGCCGCTGCGGAGGCGGGACTTGCGGATGGCGACCGCATCGTCAGGATTAACGGGGAGAGCATCCACCTCTACAGGGAGATCAGCCTGGTCTCCATGATGAATTACGGGGAGCCCCTGGAGATCACCTATGAGAGAGAGGGAGAGAAGAACACGGTCACGCTCACCCCGAAGTTTGATCAGGAAGCAAACCGCTATTACATAGGCATACAGGGCGGCGGAG